>JABGVH010000209.1 GCA_018646195.1 Halobacteriovoraceae bacterium | reverse complement strand
TATATTTCGAGACTCTCCAGGTAGTGCGATTTTCTCTTTACCATTTTTATCTTTTGAATCCACTTTCAATACTTTTATATTGAGCTTGCTCTTATGAGAATTTCTGAAATTGTTGATTAGTTCAGCCCCTCCATCATTCGAACCTGAATCGACGAAGAGAACTTCTTCGAGTTTTAAAAACTGTTCTTCCATCTGACTTAAGAAGGAAGGAAGCGCCAGGGCTTCGTTATAGAAAGGAATAACTAGAGTAATTGGTAGAGCGCTCACTTCGCCGGATCCTTATGACGGTAGCGGTACCAATCCCAGTGCCCTCTTAATTTTTCAGCAAAACTTTTAGGATTATCCATCGAATTGAGCTCGCTTCTATTGAGAAGAAGTGGGTCCCTTCCCTCTTTATTGATATCAAAGCGACTGCAGACAGCTGTTTTATAGCCGACCTTTTCGGCCATATCCCTGACTCGCCTATCAACTGCTCCGTAGGGATAGGCCAATGTGGTAATACTCTTTTGAGTGAGCTCTTCTAGGTAGGCTTTAGATTCAGATAACTCTCTTTCTAATTCCTCGTCGTTTAACTTAGTTAAAGACTTATGACTTACGCTATGAGAACCGATGGTAACAAGAGGATTAGTTGAGAGCTCTTTAATTTGCTCTTCCGACATGAAGTCAGGGTGTTGGTTTTTAACAAATCCTGTCGCGATAAAAATAGAAAAGGGCATTTTGTTTTGGATCAGAAGAGGGGCTGCCATTGTCATATTATTCTTATAACCATCATCGAAGGTAATTGAGACGTTTGTTTTATCCCAGTCGATTTTATCCTCATCAAGTTTTATGACTTGGGTATTTTTCTGTTCCTTTAAATAAATTAATTCTTCTTTAAAATCCTTGAGAGGAACGGTGAAGAAGTCATTTGGATCAAGCTCTACCTTTTCTTCTATTGAGTGGAACATAAAGACTCTATGGCCTCTGGGAATCGGTTTTAAGCCTGCGAGCGAATAAAGCTGGGTAATTGATTTCCTCAAAATATTTTTAATTTGAGCCGACTCCAAAAGCTACTCCCACTTGTAGGGAATATCCTCACTATTGAGGTCTAGATTCTGCGATTCGCTTGGGTCGTGGGAAAGGTCGGTGCAATTAACTATCATTGCAGAATTGTCTGAAGTCGCCTTAAAGGCGTACCAGACTCCAGGAGGGATAGTCACCAATTGGTAATTTTCAAGCGAGAGAGAAAGCTCCTGAATTTGGCCTTTTGAGCTTGAGTTTTCCCTAACATCGTAAATAACCAATTTAATTTCACCTACCGGCACGGCATAATTCTGAGTCATTAAAGTATGTAGCTTCCAACCTTTTATGACGCCTGGGTTTATAGTTGAAAAATAAACCTCTCCAAATTTTGTAAATTGAGGAGAATCGGCCCGCAACATATGAAGGAGAGAACCTCGTTCATCGACGATTTTTTTCAGCGGAGTAATAATTAGGTTTTCTATGCTAATACTTACTTCCTAGTCCAGGCACGATTGCGTTCTTTTGCTAGTTCTTGATAAATTTTAATTTGAGAGACGGTCACTTCCCAATGATCCAATTTACCTTTGTAATAATTTTTATACCAACCTGAAATCATAGAAACAGTTTCGCTGAAATCAAAAGTAGGAAGCCAATCGAGATGAAATAACGCTTTATCACAGCAAAGTTTTAAAAGCCCTGCCTCTTTTTTATTTCCCTGCCCGGTGGAGTCGGTATGCCATTCTAAATCTGGAAGCCCACCTTTTAAAGAATCAATCAGAGTTGAAACCGGTTGGTTAACTTCAGAGGCTGGTCCAAAATTAAAACTCTCCCCTGCGAGGTCTTCCTGCGCAAAGGCCATTGAAGCAGCCAATTGAAGATAGCCACTAAGAGGCTCTAGAACATGTTGCCAAGGACGTGTCGCCCCTGGGCTTCTAACTTCAAGAGATTGTCCCTCAGACCAGGCCCGCATACAATCGGGAACAATTCGATCAAGCCCCCAATCTCCACCACCTATAACATTTCCGGCCCTAGCGGTAGCCACTTTTATTTTTACTGGCTCAAGATAAGAGCGATAGAAACTGCTGAAAATAATCTCAGCACAAGCTTTTGAAGCACTGTAGGGATCTTTCCCGCCTAACTTATCGTCTTCTCTATAGCCATATTCCCATTCGACATTTTCATAGGCCTTATCGCTAGTGATCATCACACAGGCCTTTAAATTATTCAATTCCTTCAAACAGGAAAGCATATTCAAAGACCCAATAGAGTTGGTAGCAAAGGCGTCATGTGGATTATCATAACATTCTCGAACAATTGCCTTTGCAGCTAAATGAAATATAAAATCTGGATTCACTTTCTTTAAGAAAGCATTTAATTGTTCGCGGTCTCGAACATCTCCAAGATTATGATTGATTTTATTGGCCAGTCCCAGCGCTTCAAAGTGCGAAGGTACGGTCGGTATATCTATTGAGTAGCCATATACTTCAGCTCCAAGCTCAGTAAGCCAGGCACAGAGCCAGGAGCCTTTAAAGCCAGTGTGACCAGTGATGACAACTTTTTTATTTTGGTAAATGTTTCTAAACATTTCTCTTCCTTAGACTTTCCAGGGAGCCTTTCCTGAATCCCATAACTCACATAAAAGATTTTTATCTCTCATGGTATCCATACACTGCCAAAAGCCATCGTGCTTATAGGCCATCAGCTCACCACTATTGGCAAGATTTTCAAGAGGGGCTTTTTCTAAAATAGTAGAATCATCTTCTAGGTAATCAAAAACTTTTGATTCAAAAATAAAATAACCACCGTTAATCCAACCAACAGAGGCGCGAGGTTTTTCTTTAAACTCACTAACTTGATCACCATCCATTAACATTTCACCAAAGCGCGCGGGAGGTCTAACAGCAGTAACAGTAGCTGCTTTTCCATGGGCCTTGTGGAAATCATAAAGTTTTGTCAGGTCAACATCACAAACACCATCGCCATAAGTCAGCATGAAGGTTTCGCCCTTCAACTCATCTCTGAGTCGACGAAGGCGACCACCAGTCATCGACTCGTCTCCGGTATCCACCAGATTGACTTCCCAATCAACGGTTTTATTATTGAGGTTTTTGACTGAACCATCACCTAGATTAATTTTGACGTCGTTTACCGATTTATTAAAGTCATGGAAGTAGCGTTTTATAAAGTCGCCCTTATAACCTAACGCCAGATAGAAATCTTTAAAGCTATGCTTGGCGTATGAATTCATAATATGCCAAACAATTGGCATCTCTCCAATTTCAACCATAGGCTTCGGTCTAACTACTGTTTCTTCACTGAGGCGAGTTCCCTTGCCTCCACATAAAATCACCACTTTCATGGGTTCATTCCTTCATTAATTGGTCATGTTTAAAATTATCAATTTAATCCTCAAATTGAAAGCTGAGGACCTTTTACGCAGGGAGAAAAAAGTCCTCTCCAAGCTTTATACTTGAGGCCAGGGCCAACCCTGACTCATCTCTTACTTCTAATGAGCATCGGGGGTCTTCAAGTTCAATCAATCCAACTTTATCACCCAAAAGCCTGCCTTCTCTTAAAAATAAAGGGTGTGTCACGCAGCCGATACCAACCACCCCCATAAATAGTGGTTCTTTAAATTCACGTGGAATAAAACCTTCATCTATTCGCTGTAGACCTTCATCACTCTCTTTCCAGCAAGAAGAAAATTCTTTTCTTACTCCGAGTACACTATCCAGTCCTTCGGTAGCATATTTTTGGATAAGTTCTTCCAAAAATGCCTTCGAGCGAAACGGAAAAGTCACCTCAAGTGGAATAATCAAATCAGCATAATAACCCGATTTTTCGATTTCACTTACGGTGTATTTATAGACATGGCTTAAATCAACATGGGGTAGCGAGAGGCTTTCATCCCTCAAAAATGGAACATCGGCCCCCAGCTTTTTTGCTAGCTCCGCTGTCTCTTCATTGTCAGTACTAACTACAATTCGATCGATCTGTTTTAAGGCCTGGGCCTGTCGAATTGTTATCTCTAAAAGGGAGGTCCCATGTAACGAAAGGGGTTTACCCCGAACAGGAATAACCACCATCGTTTTCATTTGACTTAGATTTAAAGGCTGAAATCCTTGACCATCTTCTCTTTCGAGATTTTCAATGATCTTTACAATATTTTCACAACGTTGTTCATTCTGATCTTGATGAATACCATGGTAGTGGTAAACCCCTGCTTCGGGTTCGTAAATAATCGTTAACTTTTGTTTTATAATTTCCCTTCCCCAAATACGGTCTTCAATATTGGTGGCGGCTTCGTCAAATGGCGTTTTCTCCCAAACTGAACGGCGGAACATGCTATTGGCATTATGGAAAAAGGAGTCTTTCTTTTGAATCTTTTTATCAAGTCCAAAAACTAAGAGTAAGTCTCTTTTATCTAGGGCAGAAGAAAAAGACATTGGCTCCTGTCGTCCATATACACCGGCAACATCCTTGTCAGAAAAATTTGCCAAGAGATTATCTAACCAATCATTTTGGATAGGAATGCAATGTGCTGAAAGGCAAACTAAGAATTCGCCAGTAGACTCTTTAATTCCATCATTTATGGCCTTACCTGGAATAAATTTATCAATATTAATAATCTTTACAGGGTATTGCTTGGCCTTCTCTACTGTATGATCGGTACTATTATTATCTACAACAATAACCTCAAAATCTTTAAAGTCTTGTTTAAAAACCATATCAAGACAGCCACCAATCCACTTCTCTTCGTTCTTAGTTCTTATAATAATCGAAATTTTGGTTTTTTTTGCCATCTCTTATACCCCGAGGTGTGATGTATAAATTTTATAGAGCGAATTGAAAATTATGTTTGGGAAATAACTGAGGTAATAGAGAATATCTATTTTCTTACTACCTTTAAAAGGCTGTAAGACCTTTCGTGCCTCACTTGAACGCCCTTCACTAAGCATCAGTTTAGCTTCCCCAATTGCTATCTCCCGACGAAGAACTTCAACTTCGTCTTTGTAAGTTTCTTCAAAACTTGGAAATAGCTCACGGTAGCTCTCCAACATTAGCTTTGTTTCTTCTGAAAATTTCTGCGGCTCTTTCCAACTAAGGCTATTTTCATGAACTCTCCATTTTGCTAAGGGTTCATTAACCATATCTAATTTCCATGCAAAACTAAGTCTTCTAAAGAGGTCTGCATCACCTATCATATTAAAACGTTCATCAAACACATAGGGTTGCCCTTCAAGAGCGCTTCTTCTTACAAGCACTGTTTCTAAAGAGAGAAAATAACTACCTAGTAATTCCTTAAAACATTCCCCGGTAAAGTAAGGTCGGTCGGAATAAAAGCGCTTTAAGTCTTTTTGATCATTAAAAAATATCGTGTCTGAAAAAACTAACCCAATACTTGGATTACTAAAAAGAGGAACTTGCTTCTCGAGTTTCTCTGGTAGCCAAAGATCATCTACGTCGAGAAATCCAATCACATCCCCTTTGCAATGGGGAAAAGCTATATTGCGAGCATGGTAGAGAGGAACCGTCTCTTCCCCTTTTATATAAATAACTTTGTCTCCATAGGATTTCGCTATCTCAGCGCTTTTGTCATTGGAGTTATTATCGTAAAAAACAATTTCCCAATTGCTATAGGTCTGAGCAAAGACGGAGTCGATGGCCTCTTTAAGATACCGTTCTCCATTATAGCAATTTATCAAAACTGTTACTTTCATAAACCGTACTTTTCAATAATCGGGTCATATTCTAAATTCCAATGACCACTCTTATTACCGTTAATTATAAAATCGACAAGCCGAATATCTTCTTCTGTTTTGACGATTATCGCCGACTCTTTGCTAATGCTGTAATAGCCAGGCTTGCCGCAGAAAAATGCCGACCCCGATTTTTCATATTCCTTCATAAATGCAGAATTTCTCCACATCATTATCGAATAAACAAAACGTCGGATAGGAACGAGGTCTTGGGTTTGAGCAAATTTACCTACTGTTGAAAAATTAAGAGGTTCATCCCCCTGCAAGCAATGGGCCTGCTCATCTCTAACAGTTTGCAAGCAATCTAGTTTTTCATCTTGAAAATATTTTATAATAGAGGCTATCTCAGTTGGAGATTGAAGAGGAGAAATCGAGTTTACCCAAACAGTTATATCACCCGGAACTTTCTGCATAAAATCGTAAACGACGTCGTCAGATTTAGTAGTTGAACTACCAAGTTCTTCTGGTCTTAAATAAAAAGAGACTCCTGAACGTTCGGCAATTTCTTTAAATAATTGGTGATCCGAATTGACTGTGATGCTATCAAACACTTTTGAGTTCTTGGCCGCTTCTAAGACGTACTCAATCATCGGACGCCCACCGGCCAAGGCCAGGTTTTTCATTTTAAGCCGAGTGCTTCCAATGCGGGCTGGTGTCATTGCATTAATGATCATGGTCTATCCTTCAAAAGTCTTCGAACTCTGGAAGACTATCAAAAAAGACGGCTTTTGGCCCTTTTTGACACATACCATTATTAAATTATTCTAGCAGGGGAATGTCAGGATAGCGTGATCCATTGGCCGTTTTTTCGTAAACTCTGATTAGCCGCTTCAATAACCTGGGTAGGAACCAGAGATTGGCTAAAAGTTGCTCGATTTTCTTCATAATCCTGCCAAGAATTCTTGCCACTTTTCAATGCTTTGATGTCATCGATAAATGTCAGAAGACTTTCTACCCCATAGCCGGAAAGCTCTTTTTCCCCTTTGGCGTTAGGAAAATAGGCAGAAAAATAGGGATTGGGTTCCTGGTAGCCCGAGTCATCTAAGTGGTGAATGCCACGGTCTTTCTGATTGGCCTCAAATTTCCCCAAGGTTCCAACCACCTTTATTCGTTGATCGGACATCGCCGGTGCCTTTTCAGACTCAATCCAATTTGTAACAAAGGAGCTATTGAATAGATGACCACTAGGCATTTGCCATTCAATCATCGCTTGAATTGAATCGTAATTATCTACACCGACGCTCGGTAAATAGGATTTTTGCCCCAGCGCCATTACCCGTAGAGGCGTTGCACCAGTAACAAAATAGATTATATCGACATAGTGAATACCGAGGTATTGAAAAATATTTGTTTGATCGACCCAGCTTTTGAAAACCTCAGTGGGAATCGATTTCTTTTGGCTATATTGAACTAGAAAATAGAGTGGCTCTCCTAGACGACCAGAGGTCAGCGCTTCTTTTAGCATTAGATTAGATTTATCAAAGCGCTTGTGAAATTCCACTGCACCATAGGTTTCATGTTTAGTTTGCAGATCAATTAATTTTTTTACTTCCGCAAGGGTGGGGGCCAATGGTTTCACCACCATACAGGGGACTTTATTTTCAATAAACTTTTTAGTAATTTCGAAATGGGTATGATCAGGAGTAGAAACGAATACACAATCGGGTCTACTATCCTCCGCTAAAAACTGATTATAATCTTGAGAGACTTCTACTAAAATCTTAGTGCCCATTAGTTTATTAAGCCCGGCTGCTTTTTCAAGAAGTTGTTCAGAACTGGTAGTCGTAGTACTAGCGACTGAGATAGTCGCTATTTTTCCTTCTTTAACCGCTCTAAAAAGGGAAGGAAGAATCGTCCCATAGGAGTCTGTTCCTCTTCCTGCAACATACATTCCGGCACCTATTACTAAAACATTTAATCCCATAATTTATCCTAGTAGCTCAAGAGGAATTTGAAAATCGGCTGAAAGTTTTTGAAGCCCTTCCAGTGTAGCAGGATCAAGAGGAATCCCCTCTGCTCCACGTTGGCTTGCTACTTTAATTTCACGATCTCCCGGTAACATCACGGGGTCGTTTCCCTTGGTGGGTTCCTTTGATATTTGTTCCGTCATGTCTAACAATCTCTCTTCAAATAAATTTTGAGCGATACAACCATCAGCTTTTAAAACCATATAAAACTGGCCGAGCTTTCTGGGTTTATCAATAGGAGTTGTAAACATTGCTGGAATATCACGACCAAATAACATTCCTGTGAAAATGCCACAAAGTAGTTCCACTAGAGAGGCTAATCCATAGCCCTTATACTCTCCAGTTGGCAGTAAACATTTTGCATCGTCTGCAGAAGGGGTCGTGTTACCTTCTCCATCGGCAGCTATTCCCTCGCCAAGCTCGGTACCATTGGCGCGGCATGAAAGAACTTTGTTCCAAGAAACTTTGCTGGTCGCCATATCAAGACAAAAAGGTTCCATACCTTTTCTTGGTGCGGCAACACAAATAGGATTTGTTCCAAAAAATGGTCTTTTACCATTTGCTGACAAAAGGAGTGCATCAGCATGGGTAAATGCAAAAGCAATATAGCCTTTTCTAGCAGCATGAAGAGCAAAACTTCCCATCGCTCCCGGGTGACTTGAGTTACCAACTCCCACCGCCGCAATACCATACTCATCTGCCTTTTCCATTCCTAATTCTATCGCCTTCATTCCGGCAGCATGCCCAAAAGCATCATCTGCGTCTAAAAAAAGCATAGAGGGATACTTACTTTCTATCTTGAAATTGGGTTTAGGATTTTTCCGTCCTTTTAATGCTGAGTTTACGTAGTGTGGGAGCAGACGGATTCCATGCGAATCAATACCCCTAAGAGAGGTTTCACAAAGACTTTCTGCCACAGCGTTTAGAGAAAATTCATCAAGCCCGGCCTTTTGCAATACTTCCTTGGCAAACTTCAATAAGTTCTGGTGTTGTATTTTACTCATTAGCTTCCTCTATTTTACCGTTAGGATATAATCCTGTAGTGCTTCTTTCCAATTTCGCATCTTATTCAATCCAAGCTCATTTAATTTTTGATTAATCGCCGATTCATTGGGCGAAACTGGTGCAGGCCTCGCAAAGTGCCCCTCAGGGGCCTCAATTACTTGGCAATTTAAGTCAAATTGGCGGATTATCTCCTGAACATATTCTAAGCGTGTCGCTCTACCGGTATCCACGCAATTTATTGTTCCCCGTATTTTCTTTTCTAAAAGCACCCGCAATTGCTTTGCAACATTTCCGACGAAAGTAGGATTTCCTATTTGAGAGGCATCTCCATAAATTTCATCCTTGTCTTTAGCATCGAGGTATCGCTGATAAACAAAATTTTTCTTCTGCTCAATCCTGCCGCCATAAAGCCAGCCGGTTCGAAGTATAAGATGATTCTCTAGCTGATCGGCGACTAACTTTTCACCTGTTAATTTACTATCATGGTAAACAGTCGGAGCGACTAGATGATCTTCTTCTGTATAGGGATCAGTTTTCCAAGCGCCATAATTCCCTGTACTCGAAATATAAACAAAGAGCGGCTTCTTCTTTTCGGTAAGTCCTTCGATTAAATGCTGAGTTCCTACCACATTTACTTTATGTGCCTCTTCAGGGTTCTCTTGGCAGAAATTAACATTAGTAAGGGCGGCACAATGAATAATGACATCGAGCTGTTGCGAAAGAGCGTTATTAACTTGCTCTGGATTGGTAATGTCTAATGTTTGCCGAGTCCAAGGAATGAGTTCCATATCTTCAAATTCTTGAAGCAATGCTTCACCCAAGATTCCCTGTGACCCTGTAATGCCTATTTTCACTGGTGATCCTCGATTTTTCCTAGCTAAAAAAATACTTTGAAAGTGCTTCAAAGTATAGCTGTAAACCGTAACTGTCGCCACGCGCAATTCTTATTTCCAATTGCCCCTAATTCTTTTACAATGGAGTCACTGGAGAATTACTTGCTCAAGAAACACGAAAGGCTATTTGCCTTCTTTCAAAAATCAGTTGATGCCCTAGTGGTCGCTTTGGCCTGGGGTGTCGCCTTTACTATCCGCTTTCATATAATGGAAGGCGGACAGACTGGCCTTGAACTCTTATTTTTAAAATTAACCCCAGTTTTAATTATTCTCACCTTTTATTTCTACTACCAAAATGGCCTCTACCGCTCCATGCGGTTTAATAATCGTTATATTGAAATCTTCGCGGTTTTTAAGGCCAATTTCATGGCAACTCTGAGTTTTGTAATTTTTCTTTATTTCTTTGCCGAGACTCGCCTCTCACGAATTGTACTTATCTATTATTTTTTAATCTCTTCATTTTTACTTATCTTAACCAGGATGATGGTTAGGAATTTTTTAAGGGCACTGCGCAGGCGAGGAAAAAACCTCCGCTATATTTTATTAGTCGGGAACGGGGCTCAATTTGAACAATATATTGAAACTATGCGAGATTTTAAAGATGCTGGAATCGAAATTCTTGGCTGGGCAGAGTCCGATGGCCTTGCTGAAAAATTAAAAGTCCCCAGTATTACAGGTACTCTAAAAGAGTTGATCAATGAGTTTTCTCCGCAGACGGTAGTACTTGGCTATAATCATAAAAGTATTAATCGTTTAGAAGAAGTTCTTAAAGATAATTACGACGAGCTTACTCCCATACAAATACTTCCAGACCTAAGCTATTCCTTCATTGGTCATCGGATCGAAGACTTTGCTGGCGTTCCACTTCTTAATGTAAACCACCCACATATCACAGGTCTTCAAAGTTTTGCCAAACGACTATTTGACTTTCTTTGTACCTTTTTTGGATTAATTATCCTTTCTCCTCTCCTTCTTTTTCTTGGGTTTCTCGTCAAGATGACCTCGAGAGGCCCCATTTTTTATGGCCAAGACCGGATGGGACTAGATGGTGGCAGTTTTAAAATGTGGAAATTTAGAACTATGAAAATGGCCGAGTCTGACGAAGATCAAACAACTTGGACAACTAAAGATGACCCAAGGAAAACAACGTTTGGTAATTTTCTTCGAAAAACATCTCTCGATGAGCTACCTCAAATCTTCAACGTCATGGTGGGAGATATGAGCTTAGTCGGTCCTCGCCCTGAACGACCTTTCTTTGTCGATAAATTTAAAGATGAGATACCTGCCTATATGCTCCGTCATAAAATGAAAGCTGGTATTACTGGCTGGGCACAAATTAATGGCTGGCGCGGAGACACATCAATTAAAAGGCGAATCGAATTCGATATCTACTATATAAAACATTGGTCGCTATGGTTTGATATCAAGATCCTCTTCCTGACTTTTTGGAAAGGTCTTATTAATAAAAATGCCTACTAGCGTTTAGAAAATTGAGAAAAGGCCCATAATCAAGAAGAGATTCTCACCATCACCAAATGTATATTGAAACATTCCTGAAACTATAAAAGAAAGTACAAAGGGAAAGGAAAGCTCCGCTATAAAGTCGTCTCGTTTATAACTCTCTCGAAGCCAGCTTAATTTAAACAATAAGAGACAGACAAAACCAATAATTCCAGTCGAGGCCAGGTATTCTAATAAATTATTATGAGCGTGACCGCCTAATCCTCTGTAGGCAATTCGGTATTTACTTTTTATCTTCTTAACATTTTTCTCAAAGTTCTTATGTCCCCAGCCGAATACTGGACGCTCCTTAAATGCGACTAGCGCAGTTTCATAAAATGCAATTCGCCGGTCATTTGATCCCTGGCGCTTTAAGAAGGTATCCCTAACGGTCTGGCTGGCCGAAAATGCGATAACTAATGCTAACAACCCTGCTGTAATTCCTCCCAGGAATAGCCTTTTATGTTTCTTATAAAAGTAAAAGGGAACTGCTACCAAAAATCCGATCCAGGCTCCGCGAGCATAAGAAAAAAACAGACCGGCAAGATTAACAAGCCAAAATAATACTAAAACCTTAGACGATATTAAGTGACTGACTTTTTTACGGTATATGAGAAGGCCAGTCATCAGCACCATAAAGAGCCCTATTCCGTAGCCATAGGTCATGTACATTCCATAGAGCCCACATGACCGAGTGGCGTGGCAAGCGCTTTTAAATTTTAGTGGATTAAATCCAGTATAGATTCCTATGATTCCTGAAAGGCTGGCCAGTGTAGTGGTTCCGAGGAATAACCATAGTAATAATTTTATTTTCTTTTGATCTAGGTAGTTCTCTATCGTGGCCCGAATTGCAGGAATTCCAATCAAAGTAATAACGAAATACTTACCTTTAAAAATATTGCGTAAGGGATTATCGAGAATCGATAAATTAAAAATGACTGAAAGGAAAATACTAATCACGATTGCGACTAAGGCCCAATAAGAAAAGCTTAGTTTAATATTTTTATTTTTAAATGATTGAATACTAAAATAAATAGCAGGTGGTATGAGGAGAATATGGCTAACTGCCGAAAATGTGACAGAGCTGAAAACTCCTATCGCGAGCACAATCAGAGAGGCGTAGGTAATTTTATAAAAAGTCTGCTCTGTGGAGTTACTATTCATAGTGGCTATTTTAAGCCGAATCGCTAACTAAGAAAAGGCGCGAAACCATTTGGCCGTTTCTTTTTCTATGCTCTCAGGAGTCCAAACAGGCGCCATTTTCCAGTATTCTATATTTTTTAGAATTTCAATGACTCCTTGCTCCACTGACACCTGAGGTGCCCAGTTGAGCTCATTAGTGATTTTACTAATGTTAGCGAAGGTACACTCTGGTTCCCCTGGCCTTTTGGGAATATAGGTCGAACGACCACCTAATAATTCTGTTAAGTAATTTATCGAAACTGTTTTGCCACTTCCTACATTATAAATCTCTCCCGATTTGTCGCTACGGGCGGCCTCGTAAAAGGCATTGGCTATATCAGTCACGTAGGTAAAATCTCGAGTCTGCTTGCCATCCCCAACAATTGTGAAGGGTTGATTTTTTAATTTTTGCGCCAAGAAGACGCCAAATACCGCTCCATAGGTGCCCGATGTTCTTGATCGAGTACCGTAGACATTAAATAAACGCAGGGAAATCGAAGGAATCTTGTAAAGTTTTTCCCATTGCAATACTAATTCTTCCCCCATCCTTTTAGTCAGGGCATAGGGATATTCAGGGCTAATTATTTCTGATTCTGGAGTTGGAAAACTATCAGGAATTCCATAGCAGGAAGAAGAGGCGGCATAGACCAATTTTTTAATCCCCCCTACTTTTTTTAAACATTCCAACAAATTAAAAGTACCTTTTACATTCGCGCGGTAATATTTCTCCGGTTGCTCAATTGAAGGAACAATATCTGCTAATGCCGCTAAGTGAAAAACCCGATCATCTTTCTTAAAATAGGGAGTCAGGTTTGTTTGAGATATATCGGCTTCAATAATACGTAAATTTTTATTTGAACGTTGGTGTTCTAAATTATCCCTTCGGCCGGTGCTAAAGTTATCTATAACCAGGACCTCATGTCCTTTATCTAAAAGGAGATCCACTAAATGGCTACCGATAAAACCTGCCCCACCCGTTACTACTGCTCTCATAAGACCTCTTCGCTTTTTGGTTGAAGTTTGTAACATAAATCATTCGCCATTTGATAACGTTCAGCTGAGTCTACTGCCACACGTTCTCCACTAAAAGGAAGTCCAAAAAAACCTTTACCAATCATATTAGGAAAAACATCTTTGGGAAAATCCATAAACTCATTCTGAGGTATTTCAGAAAATATACAAGGATTGAAACAATAAATTCCCGAATTAACCCAGTTCTCACCCGCAATTACAAAACTCTTGCCCGGACGTTCCACGAAACTATTGATTTCATTCTGTTCGTTAATTTTGACAAAACTATTTGAGTTTTTTCTTTTATGCAGGCAAATACTGGCAGCGGCAGCATTTTTACGGTGGAATTCTATAAGTAGGCTTAAATTGGTTTCAAGAAATAAATCGCCGTAAATGGTGAGAAACTCACTAGAGTTTTCTAAATATTCCTGGGCCTTCTTAACCGCACCAGCTGTGCCTGATAACTGCTCTTCTTCAAGGTAATGAATCTTAATGCCATAGGCCTCACCATTACCTAGTAACTCAGTAAATACTTTTTTCAAGTAGCAAACATTAATCACCACTTCATCAATCCCAGCTTTCTTTAATAAGTTCAAAGTATGGACGATTAAAGGTTTCCCATTCACTGGCAATAATGGTTTGGGGCAATGCTTAGTAAGCTTACCAAGCCTAGTTCCTTCTCCTGCACAGAGTAGGATCGCCTTTGTATTAGGTAAAGTAGATGAATTCATAATCCCCACTATAGCCGGTCTGATCAAATATCCACTGCCATTCTTCAGGCGAATAAAATGATTCGCAGGTTAATTGCCAATAGAGGAGATTCATTTTTTCGACTTCATTTCGATAAGACTCAACACAAAGCCAAGAGTCTTTTGCAGAGACCCGCACGACTTCTTTTAGAGCACTAAAAAGTGCCGGTATTTTTAGATTATGAAATGTGGTATTAGAAATAACTAAGTCAAAACTTGAGTCCTCAAAAGGAAGCTTTTCAGCGTTTCCTTCTATTAGAAATTCGGCTATCTCTTCTTTCGCATTAGCTATGGCATACGAAGAAATATCTAATCCTTGAATTTTCATTCCTGGTAAGGACTTTTTTAATTCAAATAAAAGATATCCTTTTCCACAGCCTATATCGAGTACCGAAGAGTTATTACTCAATCCATAAGTATCTATCATTTTATTAGCAACTGCCTCCCAGCGACCATCATAGCTATATCCGCCGTAACCAAACTGCCTCTCTCCATCCCAGTAGTCGCGACCAAATTTCTTTGCCTTGATGGCGCACTCTGCCTTCGAAAATTCATTCACTCTAGCAAGATAATCTCGTTTCCCTCTAAGATGGTTAGTTGTAACAAATTCTCTATAACGTAGGTGTTTTTTAGGAAGAGTTGCTCTCTGGCTCACTTTTTCAGCTAAAAATATTTCCTCTATCGCCAAGATTCCTTCAGCTGATTCAATCGAGATATTTTCAAGAGCAAAGTGAATTTTAGAACCATTCTTTAGAACTTTCTTGAAAATTTGCTGCCTTTCATTTTTTTCTTTGGGAAGAAAATACAAACTATAGAATACCAGATCTCCACTTTCATTTAGTTCATCGAGTACGGTATCCAGTACGCTATATGAGTTGGCTTCTGATTTTTCGGTTGCGCTGAGAGAAAAAGTTCCTCCCTTCTCACTAACAAATTGTCTTATTACAAGATTTTGAACTCTTTGAGGTACAAAACCGGGAAAAAAATCCCTACTAAATATATAACCCCTATAGTTCTTATGATTCATATTCGATACCAATACGTGTAGCTGCCTTCATATTGAGAGGTAGAAAACTCTCCCCTAGTCCCTTATTACCATAGGGTGCCCATAGAGACTTAAATCGCAAATTAATAGAAACTCTCGTTTTTGATTCTTTATTGACTAAATTTCCGTGGAGCAGACTATGGCTAAATACTAAACCATTACCATAGGGGACAGTCAGTGCCTTTAACTGGCCTTCATTTCGCGCTTGCATCTGTATTGAGTTGCTAGCAAAGCTATCGGTTAGGGGAATCCATAATACCACTTCAAAGGGAGAATTACCGGCCTCACAATCACGGTGTAAGGCCATAGTAGAGGTCTCGTCACCTGGCATTTGGATACTCAAATTTATATTTTTTTGAATAGCCAGTTCATTGCCTACAATAATATCGAGATGGGTTTTACCCAATTGATAATACTTTTCCCGTAGGTCTTCTTTGGCGTTAATTTTTCTTATCATATCCATTCGATAATTATTTATATCCGAGGTCGATATTTTTTGATGAATTGTAGAAAGATTATCTATGGGGTCGCTAGAAAAGCTTAGTACCTCTTGTCTTAATTGATCAAGGGATACTCTGTCCTCAATCACAAATTGAAAAAAACCTTTTTCTATAAATTCCTCTTCAATTTTGTTTTCATTATTCATAACAAGCTTCTTACTTCCTGAGCGATACTGAGGATATTAAGACCATATTTAGAAATTATCAAATCTTGCTGGCCATAGTAATCAGGATAAATATTTGGAAAGCCTAATCTTTTAAAGCGTGGTCTATTACCGGAATATTCGGCAATAATTTCGGCAGTAGCACTTCCCAACCCGCCATCAATATTATGTTCTTCGATAGATAAAATAGCTTCCACTTCACTTAAATAGGGGATGAGGTGCTGTTTATCAAAAGGTTTTACTGTATGAACATTTAATACTCCCACACCAATTCCTTCTGCTTCCAATATTTTTGAAACTTCTAGCGCCCGGTAAACCATCGTCCCATTGGCCAAGAGCAGGACTTCTTTCGGCTTTTTTAATAGAATGGGCTTGCCGATTTCAAACTCTAAGTCCTTCCTAGAGGTTACCGTTTCACCACCTCTGGCCAACCTAAAATAGATGGGTCCTTGGTGAGACTCAGAAGCTTGGATCGCCCGCGCCATTTCTTCGGCGTCCGAGGGGTGAATAATAGTCATTCCAGGCAAGGAACGCATCAAAGAAATATCGTCCACCGCCATATGAGTCGGTCCTAGAGGGGCATACACCACTCCTCCACCATTGGCATAGAGACGGACATTTAAATTGGAGGTGCAAACGTCCATCGCCAATTGGTCAAAGCAACGCCTGGTTAAAAAGGTTGCAATGGTATTCACAAAAACCTGCTTTCCTTCCATCGCGAGGCCCGCGGCCATTCCGATCAAATTGGCTTCTGAAATCCCTTCCATAAAATATTGCTTAGGAAGTACTGATTGATATTCATCAATAGTTCCCTCGCCTAGGTCAGAGCCAATAAAGAGAATCTCCTTATTGGCCGAGGCCAGCTTAAAAATTTCTGCTAATCCACGTTTTCTCATAATTTATTAAAGCTCATCCTTAATTGAGGATAAATCCTCATCACTTATCTTAGAACGGTGATGCCAAGAGAGGTTTCCTTCAAGGGAAGCTGCCCCCTGCCCTTTGATAGTATGGCAAATTATCGCCACCGGAGTTCCTGAAATTGGTCTATGGTCTTCAAAGAAACTTTTCAGTTCTTCAGGCTTTTTTCGCATATCAAACTCGTGAGTATCAAAACCAAAAGCACGCCATTTATCAGCAAATGGTTCGAGATCACAAACCTCATTGGTGGAGCCATAGGATTGGTATTTATTATAATCAATTAGTACGTAGAGATTATCCAGACGATTATGACTGGCCGAAAGGGCGGCTTCCCAGATACTCCCCTCGTTGCACTCTCCATCTCCTAATATGACAAATGTCCGGTAGTTTAATTCTTCAATTTTGGCATTCAAGGCCATTCCAATAGCAATCGAGAGTCCATGCCCAAGTGAGCCGGTGGAGGCTTCGCAACCGGGAATCTTTTCTCTAGTGGGATGACCACCAAGAATACCATCGAGTTGGCAAAATCCTGCAAAATGCTCTCGAGAGAAGAAGTTCTTATCGGCCAAAATTGAATAGAGCGCCATGCAGCCATGACCCTTACTTAAAATCAACCTGTCCCGTAACTTCCAATCTGGATTTTTGGCATCAAACTTTAAAACATCGTCATAGAGAGTGACTAAAGTTTCGACTAAAGAAAAGGCAGAAGGAATATGTCCCCTCCTCGAGTGCCTGGCCAACTCAAGTATCTCTTCTCTAATTTTTTTACAGCGACTTTTAAAGTCCATTAAACTAAATTCCTTATAGAGCGCTGTAATTCTTCAGCCGACTCCATCCGTTCACCTTTTAATTTTTCAACATCAATAAGAGGACTGGCCTCTAGTTTTCGAGCCAGAGTATTACTATCAAAAACATTGAGCGCAATAAGAATCCATTCAATCCCAATTAGTCTTCTTATCAATTGATAGCGGGCATAAACCGCATCGCCTTGTTTTAGAGAAGCACATAATTTTTTAATAAACCGATTTCTCTTCTCAATTGATAGGTTTTGACCAAGATGAAAATAAAAATCCGCCATTAGTTTTGCCGGGTCATCTTTCCCAAAGTACTCAAAATCAAAAAATGATAGTCCACTCTCAGACCGCAGCATATTGTGCAACCCAAAATCAGAGGGACTTAATATTAATTCTTCTTTAGGGAATTTTTTATAGATATCAATTCCATATTGATTGCAATAATTAAGAAATCTGGCTGAGTTAGAGGTTGCAAGGGCGACGTAACTATCAATTTTCTCTAAATCGGTATCCAGATTTAGAATTCTTCTCTCTATATTGCTAAGATAGTCACTAAAACTGAAGCAGGCATAAGAAGCATTCGGAAACTTTACATTTGCGCGCGAATAAACTTCGCTCAGCTTCGAAATAAAATCAACCATTTGTTGGATTTCATTATCACCTACATGACAGCCATCTATCTTGGTTCCCTCAAGGGCGGAATAGAGATACCTCTTACTCTTGTCAATTTTCAATATCGCTTGCGGAATAACCGTAACTTTTTGATTTTCCAATTCTTTTATCACGGCGTATTCAGAGGCAAGCTCCTTGCGATCGCCTTGCTTTGAAATTACTGACAGTCCATTTACAAAATAGAGCTGACAAACTTTTGAATTACTGCTCTCTAAGTTCTTTATTTTATAGGGAAGATTTTTAAAACGAAATTTTAACAGCCTTATTTCATCGAGGGTGAACTCCAAGAGGAGGTCTCTTATATTTTTAAAGCTGTGAACAGTATGAGCCTGCAAACCAAGGGTAGAGCTAGGAAATTCCTTATGCATCAATACAGCGTTGAGGTCATCTATGAAAAGATCAAACTTTCCATTCTTGATACCTTCAATTTTAGAGTCGAGTGTCTCAAAAAACCGCACCGGGATCTCGTTAAAAATCTTGTAACTATCAAGAAATTTTTTAGCAGGGGCACGTAAGGGTGTTTTCTGATCAAAATTTGAGACTTTTGTCTTATGGCTTAGAATCTCTATTTCCCAGTCGAGTTTTTTGCATATCTCAAAGAATTCGACGACTCCTGGATAAAGCCTCGCATTGGAAAGCTCTGGTCCATACACTTTTGCCTGAAGTTGATTCCATAATTTACCACTGGGGTCTGCCGCCATTAAGTCTTTTTTGACATCTTTTTTATTCGTCCCAACCACTTCTGAAAGACTTGAAAAAAGTTGATCGTAACAAATAATGGTATTATCTAAATCTATTCCTATTCTCAAATTGATGGCCCCAGTTTCGACTCTTTCATTGTTTTGATATTGAAATATTTTTTATTAACTAAAGACTCCGGTAACAACCCTCGACCAAAAGCATCTTGAAGTTCTCTAATGGCGTCTTCCACGGTATATTTAGGAACAAACTCTAGCTCTCGTCGAATTTTTTCTGAGGAGATATGGTAAGACCTTAAATCGTCTGTCTCAACTTTTTTAATAGATACGTCGCTACCGATAACTTCTTTTACAAGCTCGGATAACTCATTCACTGTGTAGTTTTGATAACCAGCATTGAATATTTTTCCTGAGATTTTTTCTGTAGATAATTCGAGAAGTAATAAATAAATTCTAACCATATCTTTGATATGAATATTCGGTCTCAACTGCTCTCCCCCGAAAACCGAAATCTCTCTCTTGTGAAAAGCTAGATTGGTAAGGATATTGACTATTACATCAAGTCTCTGGCGTGGAGAATAACCGCAAACGGTGGCCGGCCTTACAATTACAGGCGTGAATTTCTCTGACTTATAACTTAGTAAAATTTCTTCGCAATCTAGTTTGTACTTTGAATAATCTGTTAGAGGATTTTTAGTTAGCTCCTCTGTTACTTTTTTTTCTGTCTTAACCCCATAGACACTTGAAGAAGAAGCATAAATAAAACGATTGATCTTTTTTTCGATACATTTTTTTACAAGTGGCTCAAAAGCATCAAGGTTTATTGATTTTCCTAATTCTGGATCAAGATCAAAACTAGGATCATTGGAAATGCAGGCCAGGTGGATAATGGCATCACACCCCTGGAGTGCCTGATCCAAAATACACGGGTTTCTAATATCACCTTGGATTAAGCTAAACTTTGGATTTGTAATTACTTCACTAGGAAAGACATCGCGGCCATAGAGCAATAAATCCAGAACTACCACCTCGACACCAGTATCAAGTAAGGCAGGGATTAAAACAGCTCCGACATAGCCGGCGCCACCAGTAACTGTGACTTTTTTAAATTTCATAAACGTCCATTTTGCGAAACTTAAATAAAATCAATTATATACTTTGGTAAAAGTCTATGGACACTTATTTATTTAGGAGTGAGAATAGAAGTCTTGAAAGCACCATGAAATAACGGGATTACGGATGGACCTTCAGAGCAACCTAACTGAGAAATGTTCTTCGACTTTTGCGAAAGACTACTTATTTCGGTTAGTTAAATATTTTGAACAAATAGACTCGGGAAATTTAAGTGCCCTAATCGAAGCGCTTAAAGAAACTTCTCTTGCCGGTGGGCAGGTCTATCTGATGGGAAATGGAGGAAGTGCCGCCTCTTCGACTCACTTTGCCAACGATCTCTATTGTGCAACACGAAATACCCCTTACCCCCTCAAGGCCCAGAGTCTAGTTGATAATCAATCATTAATAACTGCCTTAGCGAATGACCAGGGCTTCGAAAATGTTTTCAAAATTCAATTAGAGAGCTACCTGCAAGCTAATGATTTGGTCATAGCGCTTTCTGCTTCGGGCAATTCAACTAATCTTGTTCGAGGCATTGAATTTGCCAATTCAATAGGTGCGAAATCTTTTTCAATTGTCGGTTTTGATGGAGGACTTTTAAAAGAGCTTTCGTCTCAATCCATCCATATCAAAACTCCTGTTGGAGACTATGGACCTGTTGAAGATATCCATTTAGTTATTAATCATTTGATCGCTGATTATTTTAAGGCACTAAGAATTCACTAGCCCAGTTTCTTTTCCCAGTCCAATGCAGTCCTCACCATTAATTCAAGGTTTGCATGTTGTGGGGTCCAGTCCAACTTTTCTTTAATTTTATCAGCTCTGGCCGTCAGCTCAGGTGGGTCTCCTGCTCGCCGGCCAGACACTTCAACTTTAAAGTCGACTCCCGACACCTTTTTTACCATTTCGATAACTTCTTTAACTGAATAACCTTGTCCGTAACCGCAATTTAAAATTAGCGACTCCTGATTTTTTCCCAAGTAGCTAAGAGCATCTTTATGCGCCATCGCAAGGTCATCGACATGGATATAGTCACGAATACAGGTTCCATCGGGAGTATCGTAGTCGGTCCCGTACAAGGACATTTTTTCTCGCTTCCCAAGAGCAGTCTCACAGGCAATTTTGATTAAATGGGTAGAAACTTCGGAACATTGTCCAATCTTTCCATCGAGGCTGGCGCCAGCAACATTAAAGTAGCGAAGGGCCACAAAATTGAGTCCACTAGAATCGGCGACATCCTTTAATGTCCATTCAGTCATTAATTTTGTTCTTCCATATGGATTAATCGGATTGGTTTCAGTTTCTTCACTACATTGACCAGAACTTGGATTGCCATAAACTGCTGCAGAACTCGAAAAAATAAAATTCTTAACACCATGTTTAACCGCTAATTCAATTAGGTTGAGAGAGTTAATGGTATTATTTCGGTAATATTTTAAAGGGTTATCCACACTTTCGGGCACAACAATACTGCCCGCAAAGTGCATAATGCCATCAAAGTTTCCGCTTTCTAATAGGTCTGAAAGAGCGGCATAGTCCGCCAGGTCAAGATTGACATGGCCACCATAGAGAATAGATTCTTTTCTTCCAGTTGAAAGGTTGTCAACTATGGTGAGGTCATATCCTTCTTTCCCTAAAATATTCACGACATGAGAACCTATATAACCTGCTCCCCCTGTTATCAAAATTTTCTGGCTCATTTTTTTAATTCCCTTTCTATAAGGTTTTCAATATTTTTCTTAAAAGAATCTCTCGAGAAATCATTTGCGCGAGAAATTAGTAGCGAACGATCAAATTCCTTTTTTTCAAATTCTTCCACAGCCGAAACTAAACAACTGTCAGTTGCATTTTCAAAAAAATGAGCGACATTAGTATTGAGAGTTTCGAGCACTCCGCCTTCTTTAAAAGCAATAACCGGAGTACCTGAAGCAAGTGCCTCTAGCGGTGTAATTCCAAAATCTTCCACTCCAGGAAAGATCATGGCCTTGGCCTTACACAAACAATCAATTACTGCTTCTCTTGAGAGGTTTCCTAAAAATTCAATATTCTCTCCTGCCATTTTTCTTAGCTCTTCTTCCTGTTGGCCAGAGCCAATAATCTTTAAAGTCAGACCCATTTTATTAAAGGCCCTTATTGCCAAATCAACTCGCTTATTGGGAGCAAAGGCGGTGAGCATAACGTAATAATTATCTTTGGCTTCTGTTAATGCGCGAGACTGATTAAAGTCTTTTAGATCGACGAATGGATGAATAACATCTGAGTCCATTTGATAATATTCTTTTATTCGACTCTGAACGAAGTGAGCATTGGCGATCATATGATCGACATTTTGATTACTTTTCAAATCCCATTCCGTTAGATAATTTCGAAAAAGTTTGGCACCCCAACGTTGATAAAAAGGAGCATGGGGACCGAAATAAGTTTCAAATTGGTCATAGATATATCGCATGGGACTATGAACATAAGAAATATGAGTCGAACCAATAGGTTTTTTCACGCCTTTAATGACACAGTGTGAGCTGCTCAATACCAGGTCTGCCTCTTCAATTATCCGCAGGCGCTGAGCGGCTAAGGGGAAGAGCGGCAAAAATTTCCTATAGTGCTTATGAATACCTGGAATTCCATTGAGAAAAGAGGTCACAATTTTACGATCTTCAATTAGATCACTAGTGCTGCCAGGCTTGTGGATTAGAGTGTAGAGAGGGGCCTTTGGAAACATTTCACAAAAGACCTCGAGGACTCTCTCCCCGCCACGAAAACCCGTTAACCAATCATGTAGTAAGACTACTTTCAAATTTCTACCTCGATAGGAATGGACCTATCTTAACCTATTCAATTCGAGATGCCTTTACTATAATAAGGCTTGTATTTACCTATTTGCACGCTGCATAATAGGCATAGGATAAGCTATGAAAGTTACCGAACATCTTGACCGGGCCACAGAGCCACTTTTCTCTTACGAGATAATTCCTCCACCTAGAGGACGGACTGTAAAAGCCGTTATTGAAATGGTGGAAAACCTCGCTCCCCTTAATCCTCCCTGGATAGATGTCACTGCCCATTCTGCTGGTGCCTATTATAACGAAAAAAGTGATGGCAGCATTGAACGCCGAATTTATAAAAAGCGTCCTGGAACAATTGGTATCTGTGGGATTATTCAAAACCGCTTTCGGATTGATACAGTGGTACACCTTCTCTGCAATGGATTTACAAAAGAAGAAACAGAAGATGCGATTATTGAACTCAATTATTTAGGCATCCACAATATTTTGGCCTTAAGAGGCGACGGACTAAATTACAGTAAAAAGATTTCGAAAGAACGCAAAACCAATCATTACGCCATAGATCTGGTTGAACAAATTAACGAAATTAAGCGTGGTGAGTTCTGCGAAGAAATTAATAATGCTGAGGCGATGGATTTCTGTGTTGGTGTCGCCGGCTATCCAGAAAAACATTTCGAGGCCCCCAATCTTAAGTTTGATATTCAGTGGCTCAAGAAAAAAGTTGAAGCTGGAGCGGAATATATTACAACTCAAATGTTTTTTAATAATGAACATTACTATTCTTTTGTTAAGCAATGCCGTGCCGAAGGGATTGAGGTCCCAATTATCCCAGGGATTAAGATTCTCAAAAGCGTGAAGCAACTTCAGGCCATACCCCGCCGCTTCTATATTAATTATCCCGACGCGCTAGTAGATGAAGTCACCAGCAATCCAGAACATGTTAAAGAAATTGGCTTGCGCTGGGCGACTGAGCAAGTTCAAGGATTATTAGACTTTGGCGTTCCCGATGTTCATTTTTATGTAATGAATGAGACTCAATCAGTTGCGAATATCGTGAAGAAATTTCAAAAATAATTATGGAAAAAAATAAATCCCAAGCTTTCCTTGATCTTGAAAGTTTGGCAGAAA
This sequence comes from Halobacteriovoraceae bacterium, assembly GCA_018646195.1. Taxonomy (GTDB): domain Bacteria; phylum Bdellovibrionota; class Bacteriovoracia; order Bacteriovoracales; family Bacteriovoracaceae; genus JABGVH01. Next base: position 7,929 of record JABGVH010000209.1, on the reverse strand, counting down.
AAAGAATTGTATTTTTAGATGGTGCCATGGGCACCATGATACAACGCTATAAATTAGAAGAAGAAGATTTCAGGGGCACGCGCTTTAAAGACCACTCAAAGGATTTAAAAGGCAATAACGATCTTTTAAGTTTAACAAAGCCCGACGTCATCGAAGCTATTCATTTAGAATATCTTCGGGCCGGTGCGGATATTATCGAGACCAATACATTTTCAGCTACGGATATTGGGCAAGATGATTATCAGCTAAGTAGTGCCGCCTATGATATTAATGTAGCCTCGGCACAAATTGCAAAACGCGCCTGTCAAAAAGTCATGCAAGAAAATCCTGAGAGGCATTGCTTTGTCGCTGGCTCACTAGGTCCCACTAACAAAACTGCTTCCATGTCTCCGGATGTCAACGATCCGGCTTTTCGGGCGGTGTCTTTTGATGATCTTGTTCATAATTATTACCAACAAGCAAAAGGTCTACTTGAAGGCGGAGCTGATTTACTCTTAGCTGAAACCACCTTCGATACTTTAAATCTTAAAGCGGCAATTTACGCTTTGAAAAAGATGCAAGACGAGTGGCCGGAAAAATTTCCAGTCATGCTTTCAATTACTATTACAGATGCTTCAGGCCGCGTTCTTTCCGGCCAAACTGTTGAGGCCTGCTGGAATTCTATTCGCCATGCCGCACCTTTTAGTGTGGGAATTAATTGCGCATTAGGCGCGACAGAAATGCGTCCCTATATCGAAGTACTCTCGAAAATTTCAGATACTAGGATCTCTTGTTACCCCAATGCCGGGCTTCCTAATCCTCTCTCAGATACCGGTTTCGATGAAACACCAGAGATAACGGCCAGCCACTTACATGATTTTGCCAGTGCAGGTTTTGTAAACCTAGTCGGAGGCTGTTGTGGAACTACTCCTGGACACATTCAGGCCATTGTCAATAGCGTTAAGGAAGTCACTCCAAGAATAGTTCACTCGGTTCCTTCTTCAACAAAACTATCGGGGTTGGAGCATTTAGATATTTCAGAAGATCGTGCCAATCGCTTCCTAATGGTTGGTGAGCGAACCAATGTTATGGGCTCCCCAAAATTTAAAAGATTAATAAAAGAAGGTAATTTCGAAGAGGCACTTAGTGTCGCCCGCCAACAAGTAGAAAGTGGCGCCAATATTATTGATATCTGTTTCGACGAAGGACTCTTAGACGGAGTTAAGTGTATGACCCACTTTCTCCATCTGGTGGCCTCAGAGCCTGAGATTTCAAGAGTCCCTATTATGATCGATAGTTCAAAATGGGAAATTATTGAAGCAGGCCTAAAATGTATTCAAGGCAAGGGCATCGTCAATTCAATTAGCTTAAAAGAAGGTGAAGAGGTTTTTCTAGAGCATGCCCGGACTATTAAAAAATATGGTGCCTCTATCGTAGTAATGGCATTTGATGAGCAAGGGCAAGCTGTTGAAAAAGATCATAAAGTGGCCATCTGCCAACGCGCCTACAAACTATTGACTGAAGTCGTAGGAATTGAACCTGAAGATATAATTTTTGATGCCAATGTTCTTACTGTAGCGACCGGCATGGATGAACATAATAATTATGGTGTTGATTTTATAGAAGCCGTACGCGAAATAAAAAAAACCTGCCCAGGTGCTTTAACTAGCGGTGGAATTAGCAACGTCTCATTTTCTTTTCGTGGCAACAATCCAGTACGAGAGGCGATGCATAGTGTATTTCTCTATTACGCAATTGATGCCGGACTTGATATGGGTATCGTCAATGCAGGAATGTTAGAGATTTATGAAAATATTGAACCCTTACTTCTTAAAAAAGTAGAGGATGTCATACTTAATCGTTGCCCCGAAGCAACTGAAGAACTTATTACTTATGCTGAAAAAGTTAAGGATAATCAATCCGGTATTGAGAGGACAAATAAGAATGAGTGGCGAGAGGGCCCTCTTCAAGATCGAGTGACCCATTCCTTAGTCAAAGGAATTACTGAATTTATTATTAAAGATACCAAAGAAGCCTTAGCTGAATTAGGTTCTCCATTAAAAGTTATTGAAGGAACTTTAATGGAGGGTATGAAGGTTGTAGGAAAACTATTTGGTGAAGGGAAAATGTTCCTTCCTCAAGTAGTCAAAAGCGCCCGGGTTATGAAAAAGTCAGTCGCCTATCTAGAACCTTTAATGGATGCCGACAAAGAGGATGGAGTATCCTCACAAATAAATTTTGTCATCGCCACGGTTAAAGGTGATGTTCACGATATTGGGAAGAATATTGTGGCGGTAGTTCTTGGATGTAATGGCTATAATGTCATCGATCTCGGAGTGATGGTTTCGATCGAAAATATTTTGAAGGCGGCGAAAGAACACAATGCTCGCTATATCGGTCTTAGTGGATTAATTACACCTTCGCTAGACGAAATGATTCACAATGCATCCGAAATGGAGCGTTTGGGAATAGAAGTACCGCTACTGGTAGGAGGAGCTACCACTAGTAAGCTCCATACAGCAGTTAAAATTGCCCCCCATTACTCGAATCCAGTTTTGCATATCGCAGACGCCTCCTTAGTCGTTGAAGCCTGCTCTCTTTTAAATAATCCAGAAACAAGAAAACCATATATTGAAGAACATAATCAAAAGAATGCGAAGCTCGTTAAGCATTTCGAAGAGTCAAAGAAGGACCGTGCCCCTTTAACACCTATTGAAAACTCAAGAAAAAATGCTCCTCCTCAATCCTGGTCTTCGAACTCTGCGGGAGTTCCTGATCAACTTGGACTACAAGTCTGGAAAGACATTTCTATAGAAGAATTGCTTCCCTATATCGACTGGTCGCCTTTCTTTTGGACTTGGGAATTGAAAGGAACTTATCCAAAAATTTTAGAAAATGAGAAATATGGCGAGCAAGCCGGTAAATTATTTTCTGATGCTACTGAGCTATTGGAAAAAATTGTTGAGGAAAAAATATTTAGGCCTTCAGCTGTATTTGGGCTCTGGCCTGCTGAAAGAAGGGGTGATGATGTAGTGCTCTTTGAAGACGAAGAGCGCACCACTGAGCTCAAAACATTTCACTTCTTACGACAGCAAAAAGATAAGTTTCGCTCATTGGCCGACTTTGTGGCCCCTGAAAATACTATTAACGATTATGCCGGCTGTTTTGTAGTAACAACCGGTTCTGAAGTAGACTCTTATGCTAAAACATTCGAAGCTGCTGGTGATGATTATAACTCTATTTTAGTTAAGGCCCTTGGTGACCGCTTGGCCGAGGCTTTGGCCGAGTGCCTGCATAAAAAAATTCGCGATCAATGGGGTTATGGAAAAAATGAAACTCTTTCAAAAGAAGAACTGATTAAAGAAAAATACAGAGGCATCCGTCCTGCTCCTGGCTATCCATCTTGCCCTGATCACACGGAAAAGCGCAGCATCTGGCAACTACTAGAAGTTGAAGATAAGTTAGGCGCTACTCTAACAGAAAATTGTGCTATTTCTCCTGCTTCATCAGTTGCCGGCTATTATTTCGGTTTAGATAGCTCAAAGTATTTTAACCTTGGAAAAATTGGAAAAGACCAGATTGAAGATTATGCTAAGAGAAAAGAAATGACGATAACTGAAATTGAAAAATGGTTAGCTCCTAATCTTGATTATAAATAAGCATCTAATTTTATGCAGAGCTCTTCTGCCAAAGAAGGGGCTGAAGTGAATCCTGGAGATTCGATTCCACAAAATTCAAAATAACCTTTGATACCCGTAGAACTTGGGTCCCCTACCCAAAAGTCCTCAAAAAGTTTTTCGGCCTTGATTATTTTATTTCTAATTCCACAATAGTCCATGGCCAATTTATCTGGATCTATCCCTTTATAGGTTTGAAGAACATACTCTTTCATCTCACGAATATCTTTTTCTTCCATTCTAAAGCTTGCATCTGTCCGCTCTTGAGCATCTGGCCCAAAAAGAACATTTCCCTCAAAGTCGAGACAGGTATGTATGCCTAGTCCTTTTAAGGATTTAAGCGGCATGGGATAGAGCAATTTTTCGCGATAGTAGTTGCCTGAATATTTTAAGTAATGACCTTTAACTAATTTTTCTGATAGGTCTGTTAAACCTAATAAGTTCCTAATCTCTAAACTATTTCGTCCAGCACAATTAAAAACAAAGTTGCTCGTAAAATTTTCATTGGTTGTTTGAATCTCAAACTTTCCTAAAGACTTTGATAGCCCTTTTACTTTATTATCCAGTAAAATTGGAATGTTCTTATTATAAACTGCTTGGGAAATGGCCCTTATCGCCCCCGCCAAATCGATTATTCCGGTACTTCCACAGACAAGCGCTCTATCCACATTTACATAATCACTAACTTCAGTAATTAGTTGTTCATCTGCCCAACTAAGCTCAGGAACCTGGTTATTCACACCGTTCTCTTTCAGTGCTTCTAACTTTGCTATTTCTTCTGGGCCATTTGCAAAGAGAATTTTTCCACATTTTTTAATCGGAATTTTATACTTATTTGCAAGGGAGTCCCAAAGTTCTCGACCCCTAAGGCAATGAAGATGTTTTAGAGAATTTTTTTTATAATAAATTCCAGAGTGAAGGACACCGCTGTTTCTCGACGAAGAACACTCGCCGGGATAAGGATTCTCTTCAAAGAGTGCGAATTCAAAATTAGGAAAGCGTTCCATCAGTTGCTCTGCTAATGCCAGCCCAACTATACCTCCCCCAATAATAATTCCATCGATATGCATTTCACTACTATACAGCTGTCAGGGACTCCTCAACAAGACGCGAATAACTAGAAACTCCCCAAAAAATCACCTTTTTGTCTCTTACCTTAGCTTTAACACCTTTACCCCTCTGATTATTGAGTCCTTCAACAAATTTTTGAAGATTGTAAATCATAGAATTAAAGATGACCTCGTCTCGAGGAGAGACCCATATTTTTTGTACTTTTAGCACCGTTTCCTTTTTCTTACCTTCAAAAAAGTAAGAATTAACGAAGGTGGAAAGTAATTCCTTGATTTCTACTTTTATTGCAGGAATTGATTGAGCCGTCGGCAAGTATTTTATTTTGCTGCTTCGATTGAGATCGTAGAAATCGCCCTCCTTTGTAATTAATTTCTTAAAAACTAAATTTTCCGCTATCTTTGACAATAATAGATCTCTTATCCCCGTACTTGATTGAAGATCTCTAAAAGTAAGTTTGCTTTCTGATAGTGCTTCTAGCACCAATCTCTCGACCATTAATAAACTATTCATTTCTTCTCCTCAATTTGAAATTGTGAAAGCCTAACTTTAAGTTCTAATTTTTTGGCAAATTCTTCCAGAGTTTCTGGAGAAAGAGAAAGTTGAGCTTCTTCAATAAGTTTAATAAGACGAGTTGAACAATCCCGTTCTCCAATCAGCTTTTTAATAATTTCGTATTCATCGAGTTTCATGCGACTACCATTTTGTAGCCGAAAAACCCTGGTTAGTGAGAGACCGGTCATGCCCGCCATTTCCTTTAAAGTCTTTTTCCCACCCATTGATTCAAATTTTTTTAGGACTTGATCTTGTAAGCTCAAACTACACCCCCTTAGTTTCGATTCCATTAAAGCAAGAGTAGTGCCGGCCGCCTTTTGACTCATCTGCTTGTTTTTAGGCTGGGCTTAAATAGAAACAGTCTAATCAAGGCCACTACTAGTTTTTTTGATGCATTTTGGGCATGATTAAGACCTATGAAATTAAAGGCCATGACTTTCAATATACGATTTGATAATCCTGATGACGGTGAGCATCAATGGCAATTCCGTCAAAATATCTTGGCGGATTTAATTAAAAACTTTAGTCCCGCCCTACTGGGAACTCAAGAGGGGCGCCAGCCTCAGTTGAAACAATTGGCGCAGCTCTTGCCTGACTTAGAGCTATCTGAGGGCCATCGAGAATGGATAAGTGAGAGAATGTACCCTTGTATTTTTTTCGATCCCAAAAGAATCAATATTGAGCGCTCAGGGGATATTTGGTTATCGGAAACTCCCGAAATAGCAGGTAGCAAGTCATTTAATTCCAGCTTTCCGAGACTCTGCACTTGGGTACAGGCCAAGGACCTAGAGGCCAAAAAATCTTTTGTCTTTGTTGTAGTCCATCTCGATCATATGCTACCCGAAACACGCCTTGCCCAGATAAAAGTCTTGCACTCAGAAATTAAGAAAATAAATACTGAAAATTTGCCTGTTCTATTAACAGGTGATTTTAATGAAGCCCCAGATTGTGGAGTCCGAGCTTTCCTTAACCAAAATTGGCCAGAGCTTTGCGATCCTTGGCTTGATCAGTTTATTGAAGAACAAACCTCTTTTCATAAATTTGGGAAGGCTCCCGAAGATCCTGCTCGAATCGATTGGTTTTTACACGATAGTCAAATTTCCTGCAGTAAAATTGAAATTGATCAGCATTCTGAAGCTGGTATTTATCCCAGTGACCACTACCCAGTGAAGGTAGTCCTCAAATTATAATTTGTTGGCGACAGTATTTCCCAATTGAATATAGCTCTCTACACCATTGCTAGTATGTTCAAGAATATCTTGAGAGGGTAACCATTTTCCTTTTTCTCCCACGATAATCACAGTGGAGCCACCAAAAAGGAAGTAGCCTTTCTCTTCTCCCCGCTCAAAACTTTCTAAAGATGAGGATTGAACAATTTTTCCAACACACATGGCGCCTACTTCGATATAGGCGATTTTACCAAAATTTTCCGTTTCAAGAATAGTTACCTGGCGTTCGTTGGATATTAAAATATCTTCCTTACTTCTTAGGGCTATCGGGCTGACAGAGTGTAATTTTCCATGAAGTTGGTAGTGATCAATAACCTTTCCTTTGTCGGGATAGTGAAATCGATGGTAGTCGACAGGGCAAAGCCTTGCCAGCAAAAGTGGCCCATCGGAAAAAGTCTCTTCCCATTTCTTATTGGCCAATAATCCTGCTGGAGAGAGAAATTTTCCTTTCACAGGGATTTTTTGATCCTCATTAATTGATGAATAGCCAAAATAGCGTGCCTCTGAAAAAGCAGGCATTTCATTGAGTGCTTGGTCAAAGCTCCGCATTCCTTCTTTAAAGCGACGAATAAAAAACTTATTAAATGAAGAGTAAGGATCCTCAACAGTTCTGCCCTCTTCAGGCAGGAAGTCATTCATTGAAATATCAAAGCTTTTAACAAATGGAGCAATTTTACGCTTACTAAAAGAAGCATCCTGGAGCGCTCCATAGAGGATGCTAATTGGAGCAGTACTAAGTATCCCAGAAAAGAGTTTACCTAGTGGATTCTCGTAAAGCAGCTTTACGGCCTTGTCGCCGTAGACCTTCTCAACTTCCATTTGTCCTTTTGGACGATTAAAATACTTTATTTCCAAGACCTTAACTACCTTTTTACAATTATTTGACACAAAGCTAACTTGATATTTTCAGCGCCTCTCATTATATCTATACTATACCTAAGACTCAACAGGGAACCAATCGGGGGTCCAATTGAAAATTAAAAGAATACTGATACTTCCTCTATTTTTCACTCTATTTGGAAATAGCGCTTTTTCTGGTGAACAGAAGATGTTGCTTGAAAATGAAAAAAATACGATTGGGGTTTTTCAAAAAAATGTCCGAAGCGTGGTCAACGTCTCCAATATTCAAATTGCTAGGCGTGGGGTTTTTGACTTCAATCCGATGGCCATCCCAGCAGGTGCTGGCTCCGGTTTTATTTGGGATAAGGAAGGTCATATCGTCACAAATTATCATGTAATAGCAAACGGTGACTCTTTCCTGGTCTCCTTCCACAAAGAAAAAAAACAATACAAAGCAAAAGTAGTGGGGGTTGAGCCTAAGAAAGATATTGCGGTACTGAAATTAGTAGAGCTACCCAGCAACCTCTCTCCTATTCAAACAGGATCTTCTCAAGCACTTGTCGTGGGTCAAAAAGCAATAG
>JABGVH010000208.1 GCA_018646195.1 Halobacteriovoraceae bacterium | reverse complement strand
TCTAATATTTTTTTACCGCGCTCAAAATCTGTTGGCAAGAATTGTGGGGGCAGGTAGCCTTAAAAAACACACAAAACTTAAAACGAGAGGCAGACCTATGTGGCTATTATCTCAATTTTTTCTATTCATCTTCTTAATTGTAATCGCCGGCCAAGTCTTCGTCTAATTCTTATCGGTAGACGGGAAACTCATTACATAATGCTGTAACTTCTTTTCGGATTGTCTCGAGAGTTGCTTGGTCTTCACTATTTCTTAAGGCCTTATTCATCCATCCTGCAAGAATTTTCATATGTTCGGTCTTTAGTCCACGAGTAGTAATCGCTGGAGTTCCAATTCTAATTCCTGATGTGACAAATGGTGAACGCTTATCTCCTGGAACCATATTTTTGTTACAGGTAATTCCAGCATGCTCTAAGCATTTTTCAGCAACTTTCCCCGTTAGGTTAACCGAGTCAGTTTTCAAAAGTAGTAGGTGGTTATCAGTGCCACCAGAAACCAATTCTATGCCTTCGCTTTGGAGGTGTTCCCCAAGCGCCTTGGCATTTTCTATAACTTGTTTTTGATAGTCCTTATATTCTGGTTGTAATGCCTCTAAGAAAGCAACTGCTTTGGAAGCGATGACATGCTCTAGCGGTCCGCCCTGAATCCCAGGAAAGATATTAAAATTAGCTTTTTTAAATAGCTCTTCATCATTACAGAGAATGAGTCCACCACGAGGACCTCTTAAGGTCTTGTGAGTGGTTGAAGATACAAAATGAGCATGTGGCACCGGAGAGGGGTGAACACCTGCTGCCACTAAACCAGCGATATGTGCCATGTCTACCATCAGGGTAGCGCCTACGGCATCGGCGACTTCACGAAATTTTTGAAAATCTATAGTTCGTGGATAGGCACTGGCCCCAGCAATTATCATTTTCGGTTTATTCTTTTGTGCTAGGTCCATTAATTGATTGTAATCAATTTGTTCTGTTTCGGGATTGAGTCCGTAGGGAACGATATTAAAAAGTCTTCCTGAAAAATTGACTGGGGAACCGTGTGTGAGGTGTCCTCCCTCGGAGAGGTTCATGCCAAGAACAGTATCTCCTGGCTCTAGCGCCGCTAGATAAACTCCCATATTGGCTTGAGAACCAGAATGCGGTTGAACGTTTGCGTATTTGGCATCGAAGAGTTTACAGCAACGTTCTTTGGCCAGATTTTCTACCGTATCGACGTGTTCACAGCCACCGTAATAACGTTTCCCTGGCTGCCCTTCTGCATATTTATTGGTAAGTACCGTGCCTTGAGCTTCCATCACTGCTGGACTGGCATAATTTTCGGAGGCGATTAATTCGAGCCCTTCTTCTTGGCGTTTTAATTCGAGCCCGACTAACTTTTTAATTTCAGGATCCATCGATTGGAGTGACTTTGATTGAGAATGAAACATGGGGACTCCTATAAAAAAAATATTTTTAAGCTCTATATTTCTTAATAATCAGTGACGAATTAGTGCCGCCAAAACCAAAGGAGTTATTGAGAGCATAGTCGAGCTCAGCATTAACAGCTTTATTGGGAACATAATTGAGGTCGCATTCGGGATCTTGGTTTTCTAAATTAATAGTGGGGGGGATAATCCCAGTATGAAGTGCCATGGTACAAAAAACACTTTCGATGCCACCAGCTGCGCCAAGTAGATGACCGGTCATTGATTTTGTCGAGCTAACTAAAAGATTTTTGGCATGATCTCCAAAGGCTTTTTTAAGCGCTTTAGTTTCGCCAATATCTCCAAGTGGAGTTGAGGTGCCATGGGCATTAACATAGCCGACAGCACTGGGTTCAATACCAGCATCTTCTAAGGCCATTTTCATACAGCGATAGGCTCCCTCTCCGTCGGGATGAGGAGCTGTAATATGATGAGCATCACTACTGGCGCCGTGACCAACAACTTCACCGTAAATAGTGGCGCCGCGAGCTTTAGCTTTTTCTAAGTTTTCAAGAATCAGAACTCCCGAACCTTCCCCCATGATGAATCCATCTCTAGCGCTATCAAATGGGCGACAGGCTTTTTCGGGTTCGTCATTTCGTCTTGAGAGGGCCTTCATATTATTAAAACCGGCCCAAGGAATGTCGGCAAAAGTACTTTCTGCCCCGCCTGAAATCATGGCGTCTTGGCGGCCGTGCATAATTTCGTAGCAGGCGGCAGTCATGGCATGTGCCGCTGAGGCGCAAGCTGAAGAAATTGTATAATTGAGACCCTTAAAGCCCAGGCTAATTGAAAGCACGCCAGTCGCCATATTGGGAATAACTGAAGGAATAAAAAAAGGAGAGACCCTTCTTAAGCCTTTTTCTATAAAAGCTTTATAGTTAGCTTCTATTGCAGGAAAGCCACCCATACCGACGCCCATAATGGCACCGATTTTTTCGGCGGGATAGGGAAGCTGGTCTTTAAAGCCGGCGTGTTCCCAAGCCTGGTTTCCGGCGTGAACGGCGTAGTGGATGAAGCGGTCATAACGAGAGTGTTCTTTTGCTGGAAGATAGTCCTCACTTAAGGAAAAATTCTTAACCTCTCCGCCAATCTTGGCACCGTGTTTTTCAGTATCAATTTGTTCTACTCGGGAGATACCAGATTTTCCGGCGGTGATATTTTCCCATACTTCAGGGAGAGTGTGGCCGTTGCCGCAAATAATTCCCATACCAGTAATGGCAACTCTATTTATCTTCATAATAAATTCTGATCAATCGATCAGTCCTAAAAAAAAAGCCCCTTAAGTTAGGGGCTTTGTTTTATTGCTTTTTTTCTAAGTAGCTGACGACGTCGGAAACTTTTTTAAGTCCCTCTGCATCCTCTTCCGGAATTTCTACTCCGAATTCATCTTCCATCTTCATCATAAGCTCGACAATATCGAGTGAATCAAGATTAAGATCATCAACAAAGCTTGTTCCTACGCTGATTTTTGCAGCATCGATTTTAGTTGCATCGCTAATTAGTTTAATTACTTTTCCTTCCATTTCATTCTCCGTTAATTTAAAAAATCGCTATTATTATTCAGTTTTTTTATATGTAAAGTCCACCATCTATTTTAATAATTTCACCCGTAATATAACTCGAAGCGCGACTTAGCAAGAAGGCCACAAGATCGGAAACTTCCGAGCTCGCTCCCAGTCTTTTCAAGGGGATAGATTCTAGGTATCCCTCTTTAGTTTTTTCGTCAAGGGCATCGGTCATATCGGTTTCTATAAAGCCCGGGCAGATTGCATTGCAGCGCACGTTGCGACTCGCCATTTCCTTGGCCAGGGACTTGGTAAATCCCACCAATCCCGCTTTAGAGGCGGCGTAGGCGATCTGACCCGAATTACCCATCAGTCCTACAATCGAACTAAGATTGACGATGGAGGCATTCTCAGCTTTGAGCAGGGATCTGGAAAGTGCTTGAGTCAGCATGATGGCGCCCTTTAAATTAGTATTAAGGGTGTCATCGAGGTCGCTTTCTTTAAGTCGCAGGAATAAACCATCTCGAGAAATTCCAGCATTATTAACAATTCCAGTTATTGGGCCATGCTCTTTAACAAAACCCGTCAATGCGCTTTTTGTCTCTTCGCAATTTGTAATATCAAATTTAAGGGGGGTAACGTTTGAGGCTCCGAGGGCACTCAGGCCAGCTTTTAATTCCTCAGCGACCCCTTCTTTTCCTTCTCGGTAATTGAAAACGACATGGGCCCCTTGACGGGCCAGGCCTTCGGCAATTGTCTTGCCGATTCCCCTAGAGGCACCGGTGACGAGGCAAATTTTATCTTTGAGGTCTGGGAAACTTGCATTCATTAGAGTAGCTCCTCTAGTTCTTCAAAAGCTCCGTCTTTATCGAGAGAGATAACTTTGATATTTCTATTTATTTTTCTAAGCAGGCCCATCAAAACTCGTCCTGGTCCTACTTCTATACAGAGGGTGTCGTCAGGAAGTTGCTCAATCGATTGACTCCAAAGGACTGAACCTGCCACTTGTTGATAGAGATTTTCTTTAATTATTTCAGGGGAGGTTCCAACTGGCAGCTCTTTGGCATCTACATTAGCAATATAGGGAAGCTCATTGGGACGGAACTCAATATTGTCAAAATGAGCTTTAAGTTTATCCGCCGCCGGTTCCATTAAGCTGGAATGGAAAGGAGCTGAGACATTTAACTCTATCGCGCGGTAGGGGTCGGAGTGATTCTCCTCCAGCCATTTCACGAAGCGATCACAGGCAGCGGTGTGACCAGAGACCACGGTTTGATTGGGTTCATTAAAATTGGCGGGCATTACCTGTTCTGTTGCAGTAGAAGAGGCCTGGCAGCCTTCAATTATTTTTTCGCCAGGAACTTTCATGATGGCGACCATTTTACCAGCACCTGCCGGAACGGCTTCTTGCATATATTTTCCGCGCAGGTGAACGGCCTTTACGGCATCCTCGAAATTAAGGACTTTGGCGGCCACAAGCGCCGCGTATTCTCCAACCGAGTGGCCGAGAACGCGGTCTATTTTAATTTCTTTCTTTATAAGTAATGCCCAGACTTTATCAAATAGCGCCACTGAATGCGCCAGAATTGCAGGCTGAGTATTTGCTGTTAACTTTAATTCTTCGTCAGGTCCATCGAGCATCATTTTAGAGAGAGAGTACTCAAGTGATTTATCGGCTTTCGCTAGCCACTCAAAACTAGGGTGGTCTTTTAATTGGCTTCCCATTCCTACGTATTGAGAACCTTGTCCTGGAAATATTAGAGTCACTGATTTTGTCATATTATCTTCCTTCAGTATCTTAAAAGGGTAGCGCCGGAAGTAAGTCCCGCACCGAAGGCGTCGAATAACACCAGGTCACCTCTTTTTATCCGACCGTCGTGAATAGCTTCATGAAAAGCGATGGGAACTGTAGCAGCTGATGTATTGCCGTACTTATCGATGTTGATGATGACTTTTTCGCTATCGATACCAAGAAGTTTTCCAGTGGTCTCGATGATTCGAACATTAGCTTGATGAGGAACAAGCCAGTCGACATCTTTCAGAGTAAGCTCAGCTTCTTTAATAACTTTTTTAGCATTATTGGCCAACGTTCTGGTGGCCATCTTAAACATTTCTCCACCTTTCATTTGCATCATATGGGTACGCTTTTCAATATGCTCTGGTGTAATAGGTTCTACTGCGCCACCAACAGGTTGATCAAAAAATTCAGCACCTGTTCCATCTGCCCCGAGGGTAGAGGATAAGATTTCACTTTGATCACTGTCCTCGTTTCTACCTACCACGGCGACTCCACAGCCATCTCCAAAAAGAATACAGATACTGCGGTCTTCCCAGTTAACTTCGCGGGAAAGCATTTCACTACCGACCACAAGTACATTTTTTGCGGCGCCAGTTTGGATCATAGAGTTTGCTAAATTTACGCCGTAGACAAAACCACTGCAGGCAGCAGCGATATCAAGGGCTGCACAATTATTTGTTATGCCTAATTTAACTTGTAAAATACAGGCGCTATTAGGTAGCTTGGCATCAGGTGTAACTGAGGCAAATAAAATCATGTCTATGTCATTGGGTTCTAAATTGGCGGCTTCAAGCGCTTGAACAGAAGCCTTAAGGGCCATGTCAGTTGGCCATTCTCCACCCTCAGTCGAGCAAATATGGCGTTCTCTAATTCCTGTTCTTGTGTAAATCCATTCGTCGTTGGTATCGACCATCTTCTCAAGGTCAGCGTTAGTTAAAACCTTCTCAGGGACGTACATTCCTGTACCTTTTATTTTACTCTTATAGAATTCCATATCATTTTCCTGAATTTTTTTTGCAACCTAAATGAAAAGGCCCTTAAACTCAATGAATTTAAGGGCCTCGTGTATTTTTTTTAACTTAAACTTATTAGGCGACGCTTATTCTGCAGCTGCCTCAGCCTCTACGTCATCTTTAATCACGATAACTTCTTTGCCTTTATAAACTCCACATGCAGAACAAACTGTATGAGGAAGGATATGGGAACCACAGTTCGGGCAAGAAAAGGGATGCTTTCGGTACATTTTATGGTGTTGTCCAGCTCTGCGCAGGCCTTTGCGAGAAACACTGGTCTTCTTCTTTGGAACAGCCATCTTTAACTCCAGATAGGTAAAAACTTAAGAGGTCATATCTACGCTATTTGCTATGGGTAATCAAGCTTTTTAGGACTCTTGACTGTGCGCACAAGTTTCAGTATTGAGATTAACTCCGCATTGACCACAAAGTCCCTTGCAATCGGGGTCGTGGAGCGCCAATTGATCAACTTCCATAAAGAGTTGCTCGTGGACCATTTCCTTTAAATCAACCTGCCCCTTGTCGTAAAAATAGAGGTCCATCTCTTCATTGTCGGCGAAAACCGAGGCCGTTTCTTTGAATTCCGGCGCCTCTTCAAGGTGGTTATGCAGGAAGCAGCTTGAAAACTTGGCCTCGACACTCATTGCGGTGAGCTCCAAACAGCGCACACAAGGAGTCATGTAACTGGCATTGAGTTTTCCACGGATAACTAAGTGCTCTCCAAGTGGCTTTTTACTCTTTCTTTGGATTTTTAGAGTTACTTGCATTTTGCCAGGATTATAGGTCTTTCCCTCGTCTTCAGCATCTTCGATATTTTCAAGTTCTCGAATCTGGTCTGCCACCCAGCCGGTGGAGCCATCTAATTCAAAAAGATCTTCGCTATCGTGGCTGAAATCGTTAATTTGAATTTCGCCTTCTAATTTACTATTTGCTAGCATAATTACACCTTTAGGGGCCTTTTTAGTAAGATTATGAATTACTATGATAGGAGAGTACTGGCAAACTCTTTAAAAAAAGTGTGAAGGAAATGATCTTTTTATTATCTGGATTCATGGGTAGTGGCAAAACCACACTCTTTGAGCGTTTAAAAAATTCTCTAACTCCTGGGGTGGGCTTTCGCGACACTGACCAGGAGGTGCTAGCACTTCATGGAGCGGGATTTTCTGATCTTGGTAGCTATATTGAAAGTAGTGGCTTTAGCGTCTTCCGGGCACAGGAGCGTGCTCTCTTGGAACAGATTTTACTAGCAGAAGGAGATCAACTGGTTTCTTTAGGGGGCGGCGCCCTCGACCTCGAGATGGCGGAAAAAATAGCTGGGCTTGAGAATTGCTGCGCCGTGTGGTTAGATGTTCCATTCGAAGTCTGCTGGCAAAGGGTAAAAGAAGCCGGCCAGCGCCCTTTGGTAAAAAAAGGCAAAGAGTTCTTGGAACAGCTTTACAGTGAACGCCTGCCAACCTACCAAAAAAGTCGAATACGGCTCCATTCTGATCAAATCGAGGCAATAACCGAGCTCTCACAGCTCAAGGCCTTGGCCGCAAAATAGACGAAGGGCCTTCATTTAAGGCATAATGCGTAGTAGATGCGAAAGCGTAAAAGGGGTTTCTAGTGAGTCAGCAAAATTTAACTGTCGCCTTATTAATTAACAATATTGCCGAGACAAAGGAATTGTCGCTGGTTTTTAGAAAAGCCGGTGTGGTCCCTCATTTCTACGAAAATCTTAAGGATTTTTGGTACGGCACGCTAGAGGAAATTCCCTCACTGGCGCTAGTCGATGTTCGCAACATGAGTGATGGAGAATTGCTTTTAAAAAATCATCCCTACGTGACAAAAGAAGAAATGCCGTTGGCTTTTTTCTACTCTGCTGAAACTCAACCCTTAATTCATTCAACTTTTGAGCTCTTCCATTTTGGACTAGTTCGTAAAGGTGCCAGCTACATGGGGCAAGTTAAGTCCATCCTAAGACGGGTCAATAAAATGAATTCCTGGCAAATGGATCAAAAAGTATCAGAGCTTCAAAATCGCAAGCTCGATAAGCAAATTAATAGAGTGATTGAGCAAACTGAAAACCTTAAAGAAAATGAGCATTACGAAAATTTATTGAAATCAGTAATTGGAAGATTTGAAGCTCAAAGAACTAAAGAGGATTTTTACCAAGCCGTAGAAGTTGTCTTTTCTTCGCTTAAAGAAGTCCGGCAATATTCTCTCTATGAACTTAGCGCCAACGGACAAAAACTAACCTGTCCCAAAGTCTTTCACTCAAAATTTAAAGAATTGCCAAGTCTTTGGCTAGGTCAAACTTGTAAAGATGGTATTGAGTTCTTTGCTCAAAATATGGGTAACCAAGTGGCTCTCGATTTAGTTGGTGGTGAGCTTATTTCAATAATGGTGAAAGGCCAAAACCATGACCCAGATATGATGCTTTTTGCACGCAGCGAGGACCCTGAGTTTGTCACTAAATTTGATTGGGAAACTCTCGAACGCTATCTCGGCGGGCTTC
>JABGVH010000206.1 GCA_018646195.1 Halobacteriovoraceae bacterium | reverse complement strand
TAACAGCGGTAGTAAATTTGAGCGGCGGTCAGTTTGATTTCGGCCGATTCCCCTATTGCCGAAAAAAAATAAAGAATGCCCAAGAGGAATTGAATCATGCCAGCTATTTCACGGATTGGGGAAAAATTTGATAGGCCAAGCGGGCCTGTTCTTTCCAGGTAAACTCTTTCCAAAAATTCATTCCAGAATTAAGCGCCACTTGGGCACTTCCCCGATTCTCGGGATGAATCACTGCAACCACTTGTTTGAACTCCAAATGCTCAAAGCCAAATTGGATGGCGGCAATCGCCGCTTCAGAGGCCAGCCCTTTGCCCCAGAATTTCTTATTGATGACATAACTTATATTCACTTCTTCCATTTCTTCGACATGGTGGAGTCCACAATAACCCAGAATATCTTCGCCATCTTTAGAGGTTATGATCCAGTCACCGTGGCCATATTCCAGCCAATGCTTTTTCATTTCCTCAACTTTTTGGCGAGTCTCTTCTATTGAACTAGTTAGTCCACCCAACCAATACTTCATGGTCTCGGGGTCGCTAAAAGAATCATGCAGTATTTCTACATCACTCTCTTCAATCTCTCTAAATAGTAGGCGCTTACTGATTGGTTTCATAATTAGCTAAACTTATTTTCCTCTGTGAAATCTACCGGCCTTGGCGTGATTTGCCATTGGCGTTTGAGGGCCTCGTTATGGAAGTCCTGGTCGGGGTAAACACTCCAGCACAATTTCTGACTTAACTCTAACATTGGAATATCCATCATGCTATTGCCGCAGGCAAAATCAATACTGCCGCCACTCCAAAGGGAGCGAACTTTGATGGCCTTGCCCTCTCCAGCGCAGGCGATACCTGCCACTTCCCCTGTTATTAGGCCTTGCTGGTCGTACTCAAAATCCATTCCTAAAATCTTGTCAATCGGTAGGACAGTGCGAAGCGGTTCTAAAAATTCTGTAGCGGTGCCGGTGACAACCCAAATGGTGTAGCCACGGCTTTTGAGGTGGAAGAGCGCTTCCATAACAGGAGTCACCCAATTTCTTTTGGCATGAGTCTGCCACCACTTCTCGACTAGCTGACTCAACTCAGCTGACGCCAGTCCGCGATAGAGCTTTAAGGCCAGGGCGCAGCCGGCCACTGGGTCACGCGGGTAGAGCTCTAAGTATTCTTGCCAAATTTCTTCTGAACTAATAATTTTTTGCTGGAGTGCGTACACCGCAAAGTCATCGGCGACATCATCGGTGTAGAGTGTTCCATCTGCGTCAAATAATGCCAGCCTGTCTTGGCCTTCAATCGGAAGGTTTTCCACAAAGCCCGGCAGGGCGGAACTATCTCTTTTTAATAAGCTCAGCATATCAAAACTCTAGAGTTAAGCCGGCCCTCAGTCAAGCCTCTGTCTCGACAATAACCGAGTCTAATTCTATACTTTTACAATCCTTTTAATTTTCATGGAGACGAATCTATGCCAATTCAATCCCCCTTCCACCCTCGGACTGCCGAGCTCTGTACAAGCATGCGCTGGAAAGAATGGGCGGGCTACTACGCCGTCAGCTCTTATGAGGCCAGCCACGAAATCGAATACGCAGCAGTTCGCCACTCCGCCGGTCTAATCGATGTCACTCCTCTTTTCAAATACAACGTCTATGGAAGTGATGCCACTGAATTCCTAACAAAAATCATGGCCAAAAATATAAGTAAATTAAAAATAGGTCAGGTCAGCTACTGCTGCTGGTGTGATGATGAAGGTGAGTTGATGGATGACGGCACTGTCACCCGTCTAGAAGAAAACTATTACCGTGTCACCGCCGCCGAACCCTGTCTCTATTGGTTCAACCTTTTTACTCGCGGACTTGAGATCACTCTAGAAGATGTCACGGCAGATTATGGTGGCCTGGCGATTCAAGGACCTAACTCTCGAAAAATTTTAGATCAAATATGTACTCCTTTGATAAGTGACCTCAAGTTTTTTTGGTCGATGAAATCTAAAATTGCCGGTCACGAAGTCTTGGTGACAAGAACCGGTTATACCGGAGACTTGGGTTATGAAGTCTGGGTAGAAAACCAAAATGCCTTGGCGATCTACGACGCCATTTCAGTTGCAGGTGATGCTTTTGGACTGCGCCCTCTAGGACTTGATGCTCTGGACATCACGCGAGTTGAGGCGGGGTTTATTATGAACGGGGTTGATTACTTTAGCGCCAATCATTGCTTAATCGATGAACGGAAATCCACCCCTTACGAAGTAGGACTTGGCTGGACCGTTAGTCTAAAAGACCGCGGTTCCTTTATTGGTCACCAACGACTCCGCCAAGAAAAAAGTCAGGGGGCGGAATGGGGCTTCGTTGGATTGGTAATGGACTGGGACGATATGGAGCGGCTCTACGCTGACTTTGACCTGCCACCACAAATTTGTTCCCATGCCTGGAGAGATGGCCGCCCGGTTTACAACCTGGCCGGTGATTTTATAGGTCAGGCGACAAGTGGCGCCTGGTCTCCCCTTCTTAAAAAGAATTTAGCGCTGGCGACTCTTAAAAGCGAATACTGCCAGGAGGGCACCGAGCTGTATATGGAATTAACCGTCGAGTACCAACGGCTTAAAGTAAAAGCAGTGGTAACAAAAACTCCTTTCTACAATCCTAAAAGAAAAAGGCAATAGACATGGCAAAGAAATACGATGCAATTATAGTTGGTGGCGGTCATAACGGTCTTATCTGTGCCGCTTATTTAGCAAAAGCCGGAAGAGATGTCCTGGTACTAGAAAAGCGACACGTGCTGGGGGGAGCCGCCGTCTCTGAAGAAATTTACCCAGGCTTTACCTACTCGGTATGCTCTTATGTCGTCAGTCTCTTTAGACCGCATATTATTCGCGAACTAGGATTAACAAAACACGGGCTGGATATCCTGCCCTTAGAAACTTCCTTTTCTCCTCACCTGGATGGACCTGGACTGTGCCGCTGGGCCGACGCTCATAAAACACGAAGAGAAATTGCTCACTTCAGTCCGAAGGATGCAGAAATTGCTCCCGAGTTTGGAATGGCGATGAGCCAAATGGCCAAATTCGTTAAAAGAATCATCGACTCCCCTAGCCCCGATCCAACTTCATTTAATCCTATGGAGCTAGCTAAAATTTTAGGACTGGCCAAGCATTTTAAAGGTGCTGGCGGCGACTTTAATTACCTGCATATGAAACTCTTAACAATGAGTGCCTTAGAATTTCTCGAGCAATGGTTTGAGTCGGAAGCACTGAAAGCGCCAATGGCAGTTTCAGGAATTATCGGCACCTTTCAAGGAGTCAAATCTCCTGGTACCGCCTACGTGCTACTGCACCACTATATGGGAGAAATTGATGGCGCTTTCCGCTCTTGGGGATTCTCTCGCGGAGGCACTGGCCAAATTTCCATGGCCTGCGCTGGAGCGGCGAAAGAATTTGGCGCCGAGATCCGAACTGAGGCCGATATTGATCATATTATGATTAAAAACGGCAAGGCAGTTGGTGTAGTGATGCAAAATGGTGATGAAATTTACGCCACCAATGTTGTCTCAACAGTCGACCCCAATCGGACCTTTTTAAAATTAGTCGGTGAAAAACACCTAGACGAAAGTTTTGCCACTAGTATTAAGCGCTACAAACTTCGAGGTAGCTCTGGCAAAGTCAACTTGGCCCTCGATGGCCT
>JABGVH010000207.1 GCA_018646195.1 Halobacteriovoraceae bacterium | reverse complement strand
TGACTACTTCGCCAGCCTCTTTGCTTCGATCACTTTAGTACTGCTACTGATTCCAAGCTATGGAACTCTTAAGACCTCCTCCATCATCGCCTTGGTCAATTTAGGTATCTGCTTGGCGCTCTACCTTAAACTCAAAAATAAAAAACCGCTTATAAAAATACTTTTAACTGTCGGCCTGATCCTAACCGCCACTCTCTGGACTCAGTATCAGAAAATTGAAACCGACCTACTTGAGCGCTATGCCTCGCTCCAACAAGGGCACCGCTTCAATTTTAAACTGATGGCGACTAAGAGAACTTTCTATCAAGAAGTCACCACCTATATCGCTAGAGTCGACGGCGAAGAAGTAAAAGACCATGAAACGGAAGCTGAAATCCTCAAGCACCCCAGCGACTACTACTTGGCGGCCTACCTAGACGGCAATCTACAATTTATGAATCTCTTGGGAGTCAAAAGCGACGCCTACCACCGCTACCTAGTAGAAGCGGTGGTCAAGATTCAAAAACCAAAGAAGGTACTGATCCTAGGAGGGGGAGACGGACTGCCGGCGCGGGAACTCTTGCAGTACCCTGAAATAGATTCTATCACCATGGTCGACCTCGACCCTGAGTGGGTTAACTTCACCAAGAATAATCCGCTAATGGCCTATAACTCAAATAACGGGCTCAAAAATCCCAAACTGAAACTGGAATTTTCCGACGCCTTTAAATGGGTCATCGCTACCGATCAAAAATTCGATGTGGTCTTGATCGACTTTCCAGGCACCAATAACCTGGCCGACCTGCGCATCGGCACCATTCAATTTGGCAACGACCTCAAAAGAATCCTAACCAAAAAAGGCGTCATCGTTTTCCAAGACGACACCCTAAGAGACGAAGACGACCTACCGGACCTCTTTCAAACCGCCAAGCTACTCAAAGTCTCACTGCTCTTTGGCACCAAGCTTGACACCAACCTAGTCGGCGACCCGGTCTCGCAATTTTTGGCCTTCAAAGACCAAGGCAATCGCGACAGCTTCCTAAAAACTTATAACAGCACTCTCAAAAAGACTTGGACGATGAATATGGATTTCATCATCCCTAGAATTTTTCCGCTGGGGCGAAAACCCCGGGCGATCTCCTTCTACGATCCGCATATTCTGCGCCAATCCTTCGAAGACTGGCTGGAGGGGATTTTTAGATGAGCCAAAAGCTAAAACAAATCAACGGCATTTCCCTCAACCGTCTCTACGGATTGAACTTGGTCACCTCCTGCCAATACATGGTGACCTACCTGTGCTTAAACGTGGCGCTCTCCTACATCCTAAGCAACTCAGTCTTTGTCTTCAGTCTCTTCACGGGAATTTATCTAATGAGTATGGGACTTGGGGCCTTTCTCGCTAATCGAATCAACTTCAAAAAAGAAAACGTCGACCAAATAATTATCTACAACGCCCTGATTGGAATGCTGGTGATCAACCCGGGAGTCTCACTCCTTATGTACTTCAATGAGTCGCTCTTCGCCCACTTTAGGAACTCCGGCACCAACTACCTGCCAATCACCTTCATCATCGGAATTATTCTAACCGTCCTCAACGGACTCTTCTCTGGCTCCGAGCTGCCGCTCTTCTCAAAGCTGATTGAAGGCGAGGACACCAAGCAAGGAAATTTCCTAACCCGAATCCTAACCGTCGACTACCTGGGAACTTGCCTAGGAGTCTTGGTCTTCTCCTTCGTACTTTTTCCCTTCTGGGGACTGATAAACTCCATGGCCTTTTCACAATTCGCCACGGTTCTAATACTGGGAGTGGTCTTTGCCAAGTTCCCACGCAAAACAAAAACTTACTGGATCTCTTACGGATTGTTATTTCTAATCTCTCTGACGCTTCTTGTGTTCAGAGTAAAATTTTTAACTGAAATTAATTCCCTGTCTTTTTAGCGAGGGGTATCGATCAGAATTTTGTTCTTGGTAGTACCAACCGCAATGCCATTTTTTGGAGAGAGAATTCCCTGGTAGCTGCCGGCCTTTTCCATCACGTCACCATTTGTAGTGAGCCTGGCGGTCAACTTAAAGGGCCCGTCAAAAGGTGTTCCGGGGAACATGGCGTTCTTGGCGCTTAGTGAAAACTTATGAGGAAATTTAGGACTGGGTACTTTTAAAACCGCGGCAGGTGGTCCTCGGTGTCCGATTTTTTTAGCGAAGATATAGAGCACTGAGGAACTTGTTAGCTTACTGGCCAATTTCTTGTCGAGCTTGACTAGTCCTGTGATGGTCTTTGAATTTCCGGCAAATGCCAGGGTCGAAGTAAAAAGCAGGGTAAGGGCGAGTAGTGTTTTCATAAGTTCCAGCTGTTTTGGTGGTTATCTCTGTAAATAGATTTACTCTTTAGTAAGGAATCCTGAAATATATTCCTTACTGGCCTTTTGAGTGAATTCAAAAATAATCAAACACTCTAATCTCAAAGTATCGATTAAGCGATCGAGGGTTTTCTGCTCTTTTGGATTGAGGTCGCCACCTACCGTATGGAATTCATTTATTCTTACGACAATACTTTCAATATTGCTTTTATCGAGAGGGCGATCAAAGTAGGCCAGCCTTTCCTTTCTAGTTGGAAATTTTCTCTTGGGCTGGTCACTCTTTAATATTTTCATTACTTCTTCAAATTGACTCTTAGAAGAAATCTGGCGGATATTTTTATTTCCAATGGTAGGGAAGTAATTCTTAGTTTTTTCGTTCTTGTACTGGACTACGTAAAAGTCGTCTCCGTCCTCTTGCAGTTTTTCGATGGCGGCAACCGTGCCGACTCCAAAATCTGCCGATAGAACTTGAGCCCCAATCGAAAAAACCTTTTCTGTATCTTGATTACTCATAAATCCTCTCAGGAGTTTAAAACTTAGATCTAGCCTAGCCTATCTTATTCCACACCATTAGCCACGTGTAAAAGCCGGCTCGAGGTCGCTAGAGAGCGATTTGTTGTACTTGTAGCCATCAATATCAAATTTGAGCAGGTCTTCTGGCGCTTCAATGCGGTTGTCTATTATGTAGCGGGACATCATTCCACGGGCCTTCTTGGCGAAGAAGCCCACCATCTTGTACTCATCCCCCTTCTTTTCTCTGAAGGACGGGATAATTACTTTGGCATCGAGTTCTTTTAAATTAACCGCACCGAAGTATTCCTTACTGGCCAAGTTAACTAAAACCTTTTCCTTTGCCAGCAGAGAGTTAAGTTTCCCAGTGATGGTTTCTCCCCAGTACTCATAGAGATTCTTGCTACCATCGCAAGCAAACTTAGTTCCCATCTCAAGTCGATACGGCTGGATCAGATCGAGTGGCGAGATCAATCCGTAGAGACCGGAGAGAATGCGCAGGTGATCTTGCGCGTACTTAAGATCACTTTCTTTCATGGTCTCTGCATCTAACCCGACATAGGTATCACCTTTAAAAGCAAATACCGCTTGCTTGGCATTTTTTAAATTAAAGGGAGTCTTAAATTCTTTGTATCTTTTAATATTGAGCTCGGTCAGGGCGTCGCTCAGATTCATTAAAGAAGAAATCTTTTTAGCATCACACTTTTTAAGCTCACGAATCAGCCGCTTCGATCTCTCGAGCTCACTCAGCTGAGTAAAACTCTTAGTCGGCGCGGGCACTTCAAAATCTAGTCTCTTGGCCGGGGATACAACAACAAGCACGTTAGGGCTCCTTTCTTAATTGGTCTTAGAATAGAACAAAGAAGTTAGGACCACAATCGAAGTGAGTTTTTTAATTTTTAGGATTGAGTTGTAGAAAAAATGGTCGGAACGAGAGGATTCGAACCTCCGACCCCTTCACCCCCAGCGAAGTGCGCTACCAAACTGCGCTACGTTCCGATCGATTTTCTTACTGGGCCCAGATACTACGGGAGGGTGACAATTTTGTCCATTCCATAGTAGCGTGTCTCTCTATGGCAGAGCTCCTTAAAGAGGCCTATAACAAGGCCTATATTAGCCGTTTGGCACGTGATTTAGTTCGGGTTTACCCGAAATTCTCTAGTAGCGCTTTTTCTAAGTCGGTATTTAATGGGGAATGGGATGCTTTGGAGTTAAAAGGCCGAATGCGTCATATTACAGAGTCGCTTCGCGCTCATCTTCCTGAAAAATATTCTGAGGCCTTAGGCCTATTGCTTAAGGTGGCCCCTGAGTACGGTGGCTTTGAGGGCATGTTCTTTCCGGACTTTGTTGAGGTCTACGGCATGGCCGATAAGGATTGGAAGCGTTCGATTGATGCTTTAGAGAAGCTGACTTGTTATTCCTCTTCGGAGTTTGCAGTCAGGCCTTTTATTATTTCTGACTCGAAGATGATGATGGCTAAAATGCTGGAGTGGAGCAAGAGTAAGAATGAGCATCACCGTAGGTTGGCGTCGGAAGGATGCCGTCCCCGTTTACCTTGGGCCTGTGCCCTGCCAGAGTTTAAGTTGGACCCGACGGCGATACTTCCTATCTTAGAAAATTTGAAAGGTGATTCCAGTCTTTATGTCCGGCGAAGTGTCGCCAATAATTTGAATGATATCGCCAAGGATAATCCCGAGGTGACGTTGGCGTTGGGTAAGAAGTGGTACGGGAAAAATGCCGACACTGATTGGCTGGTTAAGCACGCCCATAGGACTTTGTTAAAGGCCGGTCATCCCAAGGCCTTGTCGCTATTTGGTTTGAAGACGCCGGTAGGTTTGAAGACTTCTAGGATCGCGGTGGATAAGTCGACGGTGAAGATGGGGGATGAACTCAATTTTAAATTTGATTTTTCTGTTAAGAAGAATTCAAAGATAAGACTTGAGTACGCCATTTATTTTTTGCGCGCCAACGGCAGTCATTCAGAGAAGTTATTTAAGATTACCGAGCGCAAGTTCGAGCCCGGTACTAGTCGCTTTAAGAAGAGGCATTCTTTTAGGAAAATTTCGACCCGGACTTATTATCCCGGGATGCAATATATTAGCTTTTATATAAATGGAAAGGAATTCGCAAAACGTAAGTTCGAATTGGTTTAAAGATGAGTATTGGTAGTAAAAATAGCCAGAATTTAGAGCGCGCCGAATTGAAGCGTGTGCTGGCAGTGGCGCGGGGTGAAACCCGGCCAGATCTTTTGGTCAAAAATATTCGCATTCTCGACTTGGTTAATGGGGGAGAGAAGGACAGTTGTTTAGCGATTTGTGGCAAGACCATCGCTGGGGTTGGACTGGAATATTTGGAGGCCGGTGGTACTCGGGTTGTCGATGGTAAGGGTGCTGTAGTGGTGCCGGGCTTTATTGACGGCCATCTTCATATTGAGTCTTCACTGACTCAGCCTTTTGAGTTTGAGCGCCTGACTCTTCCTCTAGGAACCACCACGGCCATTTGCGATCCCCACGAAATTACTAATGTCTTGGGGGCCAAGGGTTTTAATTGGTTTCTTCGTTGTAGTGAGGAGATGACCCAGAATTTATTTGTCCAGGCCAGTTCTTGCATCCCTTCATTGCCTGGCTTTGAAACTAATGGTGGGGACTTCCCCCTCGAGCAGATGAAAAAGATTAAGCAGCATAAGAATGTCTTAGGACTTGCTGAGATGATGAATTTTCCCGGCGTGATTAATGGCGATGATGAAGTCTTGGATAAGTTAGAGGCCTTTGAGGACTTGAATGTCGATGGCCATTGCCCGATGGTGAGGGGTAAGGAGCTGAATGCCTATATCGCCGCCGGCATTCAAAATTGCCACGAGACAGTGGGAGCAGAGGAAGGGCGAGAGAAATTAGAAAAGGGCATGGCGCTGATTATTCGCGAAGGCTCGGTTGCTAAGAATTTAGATACCCTAGCGCCTCTGGTGAGTGAGTTCAATTCCCCCCAGTGTTTTCTTTGCACTGATGACCGCAATCCTTTTGAGATTCACCACGAGGGGCATATAAATTTTATGGTCAAGAAGCTGATTAATGACAATGGATTGGCACCCCATGTCGCCTACCGCCTGAGTAGCTTTTCCGCCGCCAAACATTTTGGATTGAAGCGTTTGGGTTTAATTGCCCCAGGCAAACAGGCCGATTTTATTTTATTGAATGATGTGGAACAAGTGGGGATAGACGCGGTTTATATTAAGGGTAAGGAGGTCGGGTCTCTCGAGCTTGAGAAAAATATGGCCGAAAAATTCCAGCTGTCCCACCCGCCGCTTGAAAATTCTATTTTGCGAGAAGTCGTTAAGACCAGTGAGTTTAATTTTGATCTAACGGATGGCACTTATAATGTGATTGGAATAATTCCAGAAGAAATTATCACCAATCATTTGAAAATTGAATATGCCAATGGGGCCTTTGTTGAAGAAGATGTTTTAAAGATCGCGGTCTTTGAGCGCTATGGCAAGAACCAAGCACCGGCACTTGGGCTGGTTAAGGGCTTGGGGCTTCGGGAAGGGGCGATTGCTTCCAGTGTCGCCCACGATAGTCACAATCTAATTGTCATTGGCACCAATGAGGATGATATGGCTCTGGCGCTGAATACTCTTATTGAGTCCGGCGGTGGTTTTAGTATTACTTGTAAAAAGGAAGTGCGGGCGCTCTTGCCGTTGCCGATCGCCGGCATTATGACCGCCGAGCCCGGAGAGAAGATCACCGAAAATATTACAATTTTAAAAAGAGAGTTTAAGAGATTGGGAGTGGTATTAGAGGAGCCTTTTTTACAAATGGCCTTCTTAGCGCTTCCAGTTATACCCAATTTAAAAATTACAGATAAGGGATTGGTTGATGTTTCCCAATTCAAATTTACGGAGCTGCGAGTATGAAAAAATTAGGCCTTAGTTTAATTCTTATTCTTCTTACCCCTCAGGTTTTTGCCCTGGATCTGATCTACGATGCGGTCAACGATCGCTCGCTGACAGAAGAGGCCTTTTACCAGCAGCTTCCAGACTCAGGACTTTATGTACTAGGGGAAACTCACTACACGCCGATTATTCAGGAGTATCAGGGAAAGTTGATCCGTAAGATTGTGACTGCCAAGAGTCGCCAAAGAGAATTCACAGTTGGCTGGGAGTTTTTAAACTACACCGATCAAGTCAGCATCGACACTCATGTTTCTCTTTTTAATGCTGGAATTTTAAGTGAGGGGACTTTGCTTAGAAAGCTCTTCCCGGGCTCTAGAAAACCAGAACAGAATACTCCTTACTTGCATTCTTTTAGAGCGGCTAAAGAGCTGGGTGGTCGAATCATTGGCACCAACGCTCCTAGACAGTGGAAGGCGATTATTACTAAGGAGGGGATAGGCGCGCTAGACCCTGAAAAAATTCCCGCCAATTATGTACTTGGGGGCGATCACTACTTCGAACGCTTTGATATCGCCATGGGCGGGCATGTGGGGGAAGATGAACTGCCTCGCTATTTTGAGGCGCAATCTTACGCCGACGCCGTGATGGCCTATAGCTTTGCAAAGCATAGTAAAACTGATTTGAACTTTCTGTTAGTGGGCCAATTCCATTCAGATTATAATGATGGGGTGGTTGTCCAGGCCCGCAATTTATTGGGAAAGGTGACCAGCATTAAGATTGTCGATGCTAGGGAAATGTCTGTCGGAAGTATGCGCATGATTATGTTTGGCCACGATCTCTACGGCATCTTCGCCGACTATATCTACTTTGTCAGGAACTAAAGGGTGGGTGGTTTACCTGATCGAGGCCACCACCGGCCAGCTCTACTGCGGCATCACCACGGACCTTGCCCGGCGTTTTTTAGAACACGGCACTCCCAAGGGGGCTAAGTTCTTTAAGGGAAAAAGGCAACCAAAAGCGATTCGTTTTGTTGAAGAGCATGCCGATCGATCGAGCGCCTCCATAAGGGAGGCGGCGATCAAAAAGTTATCTCGTGCGGAAAAATTAGTGCTTATTCAAACAAGTCATCTAGACCCGGCGTATGGACAAAATCAATAGCGCCATCTTTTAGGTACTGCTTACCGTAAGGCTTCTCGATAAAATAACCTTTTCTATTTTTACTTAGAGTAAAAGAAGCAGTCGCTGTTTCGCTTTCATTAAAACTAACTTTGAAAACAATACTGACTGTCGTTTCTTTCTTACAATAGAAACGCGCCTCTTTTTTAACTTCTTTCTTAGCTGCTTTTCTAAGCGCCTCAAAATCTTCTAAGACAATAGTTTGGCCTTCAATAGTGAAAGGAATAGAACGGTTGGCGTTCATTGGTACGTAATTGAAGCGGTAAGGAAAACCTTGACCGGTATCTACTTTTTCAGCGTAACAGCCTTTCCAAGCAATTGATGGTGAGACGTCTGTACTGGCGCCGACGTCGGCACGAACAGATTCAATTTGGTAATTTGTAATTTCGTCGCTGGCAAAAGGAACCAGGGCGCCAAGCCGCAATGAGACTTTGGCCGAAAGATTAAAAGAGACTAGACATAGTAGTCCTATAAAGGTGCTTTTCATTTTTTACTCCAGTGGTTGGGTTTCTCGGGCACTATACTGAATTGGCAAACGATAGCAATTTGAGTGTATTTATTTCTCGTCATCGGCCAATTTTCATAGTTAAGTAGCTAATTTTACTAATCCTTTTTACCAGATGAAAGTAC
The DNA here is from genome assembly GCA_018646195.1 of Halobacteriovoraceae bacterium. Taxonomy (GTDB): domain Bacteria; phylum Bdellovibrionota; class Bacteriovoracia; order Bacteriovoracales; family Bacteriovoracaceae; genus JABGVH01. The sequence goes on along the minus strand of JABGVH010000207.1, from coordinate 33,608 downwards.
TCAAGTTTGGCCCTTTCGGGACCGATAAACTGGGCATGAATAAACCAACAGAAGAGCGTCGAAAAAACACTGAGAGAAGAACCACTATAAGTGATTTGGGAGACCAGATGGAGAGCCGCAGTTACCTGGCGGTGACAAAATTAGTCAATCGGCTGCTGACTTCTTTCTTCCACTTTAAAAAGCGCAAAGGCGAAATTGTCGCCGGCTCCGCGACTTTTTTTACGGTGCTTTCTTTTGCACCCTTAATCCTATTACTAATTTCCGCCGCCGGTATGATTCACGGTGATGTGGGAGCGGCTCGGGATTTTGCCCTGACGTCACTTAAAGAAAATATTCCAGGGTTAGCGCCTTGGATTCTTAAAAGCTTTAGCAATATCATCAATGCCCAGCTGAAAAGCTCGGCCGGTTTTAATGTCATGAACTCGCTGCTGGTGGTTTACGCCTGTCTGGGAGTGGTTGGCTCGATGATGTTTGGGCTGCGCCAGATTTCCAAGTCGGAAGCTAAGGGTGGTTTTTATATAGAGGATATCAAGGGACTTTTTACTGGAGTACTTGTAGCCGGCTTTATCTCTCTTCTTATGGCCTTCTCCCACAAGCCGATGATGATTAAGATGTTCGCCAGTGGTGACATCGCCTTTTTAAATTCCATCGCTAAATTTATAATTAATTTCAATGTCCTGCCAGCAGTGACTTCACTGGCCTTCTTTACAGGCTTTTATAAGTTTGCCACACCGGTAAAGGTCGCCACCAAGGACGCCTTTATGGGCGCCTCGACTTTTGTTGGCTGCTTTCTAATGGGAAAATCTTTTTACTGGATGTACCTGCTCTACGCTAAGGATACCCTTTCCCAGAGTTATGGAAATTTCTATACCATCTTCGTTGCGGTTTTCTGGGTCTACTTCTTAATGTGCTCTTTCTTTTACGGTGCAGCGGTTTGTTATGGAAAAAATCGCGACGTCTATTCGGGCATGAAAATTGGTGTTAAACCTACTGGTGAAGTGGCGGCGATGCCTCCGGTTCCTGGGGAAGACAAACGGGCGGCTTAGCTTACGGTTTATGCAGCTCAAAAAGTGAGTCACCTAGTAAACCACTAAAGGCCTCTAATTTTGTGATTCCTTTTTTCAATTGCTCACCCGCTAAAAGAAAATCATCCACTCCATCGCTATCGTAATCCCCAATATTGGCAATCAGCTGAGCGCTAGTTTCTAGTGAATAGAGCTCTCGCGAGTGTTCTAAGTCAGTCACCTGGTAGCGGCTGGGTAGCGCTCTCTTCAATGCGAAGAGGTTGCGGTAGTGCCGCTTGTTTGACTTGAGGTGAGTCAGTGCTTGCTTACTTTCTTTTAAGAGATTAAACAGCAGCGGAGAGGTCTTATCTAAATGTCCCCGATCACTAAGCGGCAGTGAGACTTTTCTTAACTTTCCATTTTCAATTGAAGTTAGGCTGAGAAAAGTTTTGGCGGCACCTATTTTTTTGGGAGCGTAGCTAATGACCAGCGAGCAGCGTTGAGCTCGCAGGAGTATGTCAGGGCAATTATTCCTAACAAGTTTAAAGGGCGAGTTTACTTTTTTAACGCTTAGTTTTGAAATATCACTCTTAGTATTATTAGAAATGGTGAAAGTTCGCTCGAGAGAGTCTCCCAATAACCGCCGCTTAAAATTAAAGTGCTCGCTATTGTCTTCGAAAGTCAGTGGCAAGAAGGCGACCCCGGTTCCGGTTATGGCGCGGGAGCCGATCTGACCACCGACTAATCCGTCATTATAAATGATTTGAATGGTGTCGTTATCGACTTGCACGGCATTGGGGTCGTAGGTGACCTGTACGGTGCAGACATTAACTCCGGGAGCGATAGTGCCGCCACAACTTCCACCAGTGAAAGCGTAAATGACTCCGTCTAATCCGCCGTTGACCACAGAGGTGGCGTTTAAGTCCCCGCTATTTGAAACATTAAATGACAGCACAGTGGAGGAGGCGCCACCCACCGAGTTATTGCCAAAATTATTAGTGGTGACATCAGTTACCGCCAAGAGAGCGGGGCTTTGGGCGGTGGCGGTTAGGGCGCGGCCTGCAACTTGGCCTCCAGCAATGCCGTTATTATAAGTCAGCTGGACGGTATCGTTCTCGGCGCCAGAGGTGTTGGCGGTGTAGGTCACCGCGATGGTGCAGATATTAGTCCCGGGAACAATGGTGGCGGTACAATTGCCAGTTGTTCCGGGAAAGGCGCCACCTTCAAATTTGTAAATCACTCCGTCGAGTCCGGCGCCGGCGACGGTGGTGGCGTTGACGTCGCCGCTATTAGAGACGTTGAAAGTTAGGGTGGCGGGAGTGTAGCGGACAATAATAGTACAGGCAGTTGAACCGTTGATAGTGGTGGTACAAGTTCCGCCGCCGGGGAAAGCACCGGTGGCGTAAGTGAAAGGTGCCGCCAAGGTGGTTTCGGCGACTGAGGCGGCATTGGCCTGACCGCTATTTGTGACATTAAAAGTAAAGTCAGTAGTGGTGCCAATGACTCTATTGCCCCAATTATTAGATGTCACAGCGGTGACTGCCAAACTGGCGGCGGTAATACCGGTCCCTTGAATTGGACGAGTGGCAGTCTGTCCCGCCACAACTCCATTATGATAAGTAAGAGTGATGGTATCTGCTGAGAGCACTGCCGCGGTGGGGGTGAAGGTCACTCGGATAGTACAAGTCCCGACTAAAATCGGATCGCCACAAGTCCCACTAGTTCCGGGATAGGCCCCCCCAAGAAAAGTAAAGGGCGCACCGAGTGCCGTCACCGCGAGAGTATTGGTCGAGACATCCCCCGAATTTGTGACGGTAAAAGTTTGAGTGGTGGCCACCGTCAGCACATGGGAAGTGTAATCAAAAGTACCAGCGCCAGAGATCGCCAAGTTGGCGGGGTTCCTGCCCAGACCAGTCAGCGCCTGGGTGTTGGACTCGGCATTGATGCCATTATTATAATTGAGAGTCACGGTATCAGTCAGAGTGACATTTGTGAGTGGAACAAATTGGGTGGCGATTGTGCAAGTCTCCGCCGGAACTAAGTCGCCATCACAATCACCACTAGTACCCGGGTAACCACCACCGCCCTCATAGCGATAATTTGTTCCGGTAGTTAGGGGACCAGTAATTCCTGTCATTGTAGTTGAGCCAACATTTTGAACCGTAAAAGTCCTAACTGTATTGAGACCAATTAAAGTTGAGCCATGGTCATTAGTAGTGGTGGCAGTTATCGAGAGATTGGGAACCACTGTGGCGGAAATTAAAATGGCGCGCGAGGTGAATTCAAAACCATTAAAGAAATTCATGGTGACTGCTTCGGCGTGACCTCCCACCGTCAGTGGATTGAAGTTGACTACGATGGTGCAAGAGCCGGTTTCTTCTTTAACGGTACAGGTGCCGCCAGTTCCAGGATAAGCGCCGCCTTTAAAAGTAAAGTCGCCGCTGATAGAGGCGGTAATTTGAGTCGCCGGTTGGCCACCTTTAAAAGTCAGCGGAATGGTCTGTTCGGTGGTGGTGGCCTCGTTGATATGCACAGTGGTACCAAAACTAGTGGTGCCGGCCGGAAAAGGAATCGAAGCCGGTGGAGTGACAATGGGAGTATCTAGGAATTCAACTTCACTATTGCTGACACAGCTTGCAGTCAGCAGGATGAATAAGAGGTAAATGGAGAAGTCTTTTAAATTCATAGTATTAATTAACTGTAGGCAGTCGCCACTCCCCATTTTTTTGCGTAAAAGGTGAAAAATCAAAAGTAATTTTTCCTATAAACGATCTCTCTTCTTTGGCCTGTTTAATCTGTCCATCAAAACGCAACTTCTTGCTAATGCCTTTGGAAAAGCCAATAAAATACTCCAGCTCATTGACTGGGGTGTAGTGTTTTATAGTGGGAACAGGTCCTCCCACAGTGGTGGCAAAGAAATGCGTGCGGGCATAGTAGTACTTAGTTCCTAGGTACAGGTCGACAAGTGGGGTATTCCAAGACTGAGTTAACTCCTGGGCGAAGGATTGGGATTTAAAGAAATCAATTTTCTTGACCCAGCTGTATTGGCTGCGAGTGGTGGTATAAAAATTTCCAAGCTTTAAAAAATTATAGTAAAAGTGAGCACCCTGGCCTTGTATCGAAATGTCGGGGACGTTCATATAGCTAATACTAAAGTCAGAGCGCACGCCAAGATTTTTTGTGTATTGCAATCTTAGAACATTCAGCTCTTTGGGTTTATCGACTCCCAAGTCAAATTCGGCGTAGGCATCGCGCACTTCCGCCGAGGCGACTGCCTTCATGGAAGAAAATCCCAGCTCACCTTCTTTTAAATTATCATTCTTACTATTTTTAATGACCGCCAAGTCTTGGCGTTTGGCCCGGGGGGTGGCCGACATAAGCGGCTGATGAGCAGTGGCGCGCACTAACCAGCCGGCGACTGTGGTGGCCTTCTCTGTGAAGAAAGTGAGGTTTTCTGAATGGACCAGTGCTGGGTAGAGAAGAATTATGAGAGCAAGTGACTTTATGTCGCAATAGGCCATCGTTTGAAGATAAGGTATGTTCTATTTTAACCCCCAGTAGCGAAATAGGGTAGGGAAAGCCAGCGATTAGTTCTTTAATAAATCTGTCACTTGCGATTAAATAGATAGCAAAGGTGCTGGCATAAAAATTTTAACTTTCCTAACCCTAGCGGTTCTTTTCTCAATTCAAAATACTACCTACGGGCAAGAGCGGGAATACCAAGGGCACCTGCTAAGAAATCACGACGAAAAAAAGCGAGTTCAAGGGCTCTTACTGCCTAAAACTACTCTATTAAAAAATATCACCCTAGGAATTGAATTAAAAACAGTCGTTACCGTCGCCTCGCTATTTGATAGGCCAGGATGGAATCTCTTTATTGGAAATAAATTAGTATTTAATTCCAAGCAAAAAAGTAAAATATTATCCTTTACCGTCGCCATCACTAACTCTGTTACTTCTTTTAAAATCCATGCAGTCGGCCCAGCTGGTGAACTTGAATCTGAAGAAATCTTAATAGAAGTTCCAAAATGGCACGAAATAATGCAAAAAGAGAGAACCCATCCTATCAAGAGGAGCTTTACGGTAACTTCAATTGGTTATTCAAAGTTAAACTATCTCGAAACCGGGCATCCAAAATCAGAAAAAACTTTTACTAATTTTAAATTCGACTACGCCCTTCCTTATTGGAATCTCTTTACCAGTGGACGTTATACTTTTCTGCCTCTAGAAAAGAAAAATACAAATGAGGAGCTTACCTTTGTCGATCTCGACCTTCACTCGGCCTTTAGAATCCCGGGAGTTAGTTTTCCTTGGCGCCTAAACCTGGCGGCGGGAATTTTTTATAATAATATTTTAAAAAATATTAGTACCGTAGGTTATAAAGACCTGATAGGCGCTGAGCTCAAACCTTCTCTGCAACGGAGTTTTAGAAAAGGCAACTTGGCACTCTTTTACCTAAAATACGCCACTGATAAAAAGGGAGCTGGACTGGCCTGGTATCATCAATTGCCTAACCATCACCCGCTGGTCTTTATGCTCGACTATGAAAAAATTAAGACAGAATTCAATTCCTTAAAAATTTTCAATCAGGCGCTGCATTTTAATATAGGTTATGGCTGGTAACTAGTAGTTCTCAAAGCTGGATAATTTTGAAATGCTTGGGAAGCGCCAGGAAAGACTTTTCTTCGCTCTTTGCCAACCTTTCTTATTGCCTGTCAGTTGGTAAATTTTTAATTGATAAAAGTAGATAGGAGCGTAGCTGGCCTCGACTGAAAGCGCCTTATCGAGGTATAAAAGCGCCTCATGGTATTTCTTTTTAAAATAGAGGTCTTCGGCCTTGGTAAAATCTTTTTTCCAATCCTCTGATTGCCAGAGCTGATGGATCGCTATCTCTTTCTTTTTTTGGTAATTGGCTATCTCTCCCTCTACTTTTGAGAATTTAACTTGGTAGTAACTCTTATCGTTTTGATTGACCCGGTAGCGAATTGATTCCCCAAGCTCTGATCTCTCCAGCCATTGCCGGTAGGCGCTGCCCTCTCCTCTTTGCTTATTGATAGGATAGAGATAGACCGGATCGCTCAATCGAATTTTCTGACCAACGCTCAAACGGTAGGGCTCTTCCAAATTATTCCAGCCGGCTATTTTTTGACTAAATTTTTCATCACCATAATAAACTAAGGCCAATTGGGACAGAGTTGTTTCACCACTTTTGACTTCGTGGTAAAAGGAACCCTCAGGTTCTATCGCCTGCAAGGCTTGGCTAAATAGCAAAAGAAAAATAAATATTCTCATTAGAGCAGTTTATCATGGCCGAAATACCTGACTAGATTATAATGAGGCTATGAAGTATTTTTTTCTAACTATTCTCTTCCTACTGCCCCTGAGTTCTGGTGCAGGGGAGAGTTATTATCTCAAAGCGCTCAAGGCACAGAAAAGTGGTCAACTGTATAAGGCCGCCAAACTCTATAGCAAAGAATTAAAAAAACACCCGCGCCATCTGCAATCCCATTTAAATTTGGCGACGGTCTACCACTATTTAAAAGATCCCGCTAAGGCCCACCTTATTATGAAAGATGTGCTCGAAATCTATCCCTTCTCCCTGGAAGCGAATTTCAATATGGGAATCATTTTTGCCAAGGAAAAGCGTTGGAAAAAGGCCTCAAAGTTTTTTGAATATGCAGTCAAAATAAGAAAGACAGATTTTAAGTCCCAGTATCAACTCTCAAAGGCCTATCGAAAAGTTAAGAGCTTTCAAGTTGCCGAAAAACAAAATCTGCTAGTGATCGGGATGAAACCCAAAGATATTTCAATTCGTTTTGAGCACGCTCACTTCCTTATAAAAAACTTGCAGTACCAGCTGGCCGAAAAAGAATTCTGGAAAATGCTGGAGCTCGATAAGAAAAATCACCTAATCAATTTTGAGTACGCCCTCTTACTCGATAAAATGAAAAACCGCGCCGACAATGCCATCACCCAGTACAATAATGTCATCCTGGTTAAGCCGGAAAACCGCATAGCGCGCTACAATTTGGCGCGCAACTATGAAAGGGTCAAGCTTTGGAAAGAGGCCAAGCAGCATTACCAAATCGTCTTGGTTAAAGATCCCAGGCATTATCCCGCCAATATTCGACTGGGGATTATCGCCAGGAAAGAAAACAAAGACCAGCTGGCCTTTAAGCACTTTGATAAGGCGATAGCTGCCAATCCCAAAGTCATCTTGCCCTATGAAGAAAAGGCGCTAATTCTAACCAAGCAAGAAAAGTACGACCTGGCGGCGGCTCAGTACGAGCTCTTAATTGGCCAGCATAAGAACTATGCCAGGGCCTATGTATTTAAGGGCTGGCTCTTTGAAAAACTAGGTGAACTTAAAAATGCCGAGGGACAGTACAAAAAAGCTGTCCGCCTCGACAAGGATTCAGATTACTCCGCCCGCAACCTCAAAGAGTTTTATCTGCGGAAGAAGAAAAAAAAATAAGTTTAAAACGAAAGAAAGGCCCCGGCTGAAAAGACCGGGACCTTGGAGAGAGGTTATTCTGCTGTCTTCACTTGGAAGCCTTTGGCCGCCAACTGCTTGAGAATAATTTGATGAAAGGCAGCTGCAAAATCTTTTTCTTCTTCTTGATTCTGTTGCTGTCTTTGTTCTGCTACGTAGACTTTACGCTTTTTCTGTAGGTCCGCGATTTCTTCTTTGAGAGCTTTTCGCTTTTCACTTTGTACTTTAATCAAGGCCTTCTTTTCGGCCAGGGTTTTTCCTTTTAATTGTTCTGGTAAGTGTTCTTCACTGATTGCCGAGAGATCAAAGTTTGGATCTTCACTGGCAGTCACTAAGTCCCAATTGAGTTGGGTGTGGGCACCGAAGTTACCATCTCTATAACCACCCCAGCCCATGTAGGAACCATTTCCTGAACTTCTAATTTGCCTGTCTAGGGTTAGCATCCTGGTGTACTCGGAAGCTCCAGTAGCGCCGTAGGGCAGGTAGGTCTTATTGACTTCTTCAGTTAACAAAATAATCTTGTCATCAAATGGCGACTCGATATGTTTAACCGCATTATTGGCGTCGATATTGAGGCTTTCACCACCACCGACCTTGGCCAACTCTTTCCACTCTAGGTAGATAGTATTGGGTTTAAACTCTGGCTCCGGTGCCGGTGCCGGTGCCGGCGCAGGAACTGGTGCTGGAATAGGTGTTGGACAGAATCGTGTCCTACAGCCAAAACCACCACCCCAAGTGCCACCACCATTGGGGAAGACCTGAATAGTTTGTGCTCCAGCGAAAATAGTATTGACCAAAATATCTTGCTCTTTGGCGGCCAATGCCGCTTCAAGTGCGTCGACGCTACCTTGTTTAATGGTTTCGTTTCCTGCAATCACGATGCTTTTAAAGTCATCTAATAGAGAAGAGAAATCCAATGAGTCGGCCGCCAATTGAATCGCCTGACCCGAGTACTCCTGAGAACCAGAGGCCTTAGTGGCAAAGAGCTTTTCGGCTATCACTGTGTGATCAGTGGTTAGCGGTGAAAGCATTTGCATAAAATTGGCCTCGGCCGGAACAATTCCAGAGCCGTATTCAAAGAGCGCAAGCTTAAGCTCAGCCACTTCTCCGTCCTTTTTAATTTCTCCAAGATTATTGAGAGTCTGCCAAAGGCCATCACGAACCTGGTTGATCAGTCCCTGCATACTTCCCGAAGTATCCAGTAAAATTGCGATGTCGGCACTCGGAGCGGCAATAGCTATATTGCTGCTGAGAAGGGCCATTAGAATTAGTTTTTTCATGTCTTTCCTCCATTTAGTTAATGGCCTTATAGCCGGTTATTTTAAGCCAATCCAGGTTATAGTATTTATCTCCACCATAAGTTAAATTTATAGCTTAGGACGCCTTGGTTGCAGCTTTTATAGATTGGGAGGAGTTATTTGAAAAATTAATAAAAATAATGTATCTATTAAATTAACTTATGGATTTAAAATACGACGATCTCCAGACCTTTTTGAAGGTATTTGAAGCTGGGACATTCACAAAGGCGGCAGGAGAGTTGGGACTGTCACAGTCTGCCCTTAGTCAGAAAGTAGCGCGGCTAGAAGACGTACTGCAGGCGACACTCTTAATCCGTCACCCGCGCTCCCTCTCCTTAACCGCCACCGGAGAAAAGCTCTTGCTTCACGCCAAGCAGGCGATTCAAATGCAAAGTGATTTCCTGCAGGACTATAACCAGTACCAGAGTGAGCTCAATGGCGTCTTGCGAATCGCCGGCTACTCCTCGGTAATGGACTCCATTATCATTCCAAAGCTCGCGCCCTTTCTTAGGAAAAACCCCGGAGTAAAGATCGAGTTCAGCAGCTATGAAATGTTCGAGCTGCCAGCTCTTTTAAAATCAAATAGCGCCGACTTTATCCTGACTGATTCCTCTCTCAAACTTCCTGCCACTGAAGAATTAAAAATTGGTGAAGAAGAGTATGTTGAAATCCGCGCCAAGAAATACCCCAAGGCACCCAATACCTACTTGGACCATACCTCTAAAGATAATGCCACCGCCTCTTACTTTCAATTCATTGGAAAGAAGCCTAATTATCAGCGCGCCTATATGGGTGGAGTCTATTCAATAATCGAAGGGGTCGCCGAGGGCCTAGGTCATGCGGTGATGTCAAAACACCTAGTAGAAAAAGACAAGCGCTTTGAGATGAGCATTCCAAAGAAGCGTTTTGTCCGTCCCTTGATCCTGACTTACCACACTCAAAATTATTACGGACCTCTCCAGCAAGAAATCCAAAAACTGCTCTCGCTAGCTTAAGCAGTCGGTCTCTTCTTATCAGGCCAACCATCGTGTGGGCCCAGAAGAGACTCCGGATAATCGCTCCAAAAAAATCCCTTTTCCTGCATTTCCCTATTCCTATCGGGATGCATGGGATAGAAAATTTTATCGTCCGCAGCTTCGGTGTCTCCGATCACAAGCGCACGGACCTCATTTTCTGAATTATTAATAAGAGTGTGGGCGTGGCCGGTGCCGGGGGCAAGGCCTACAGAATCTCCCGCTACAAGGTCATGTAGTTCGCCATTTATCCAAACCTGCGGAGTGCCTTCTAATATGAAAATAAATTCCTCATCGGCACTGTGGGCATGGGGCCAGGAGCTACGGTCTCCCGGTTTTAAAACCTCATAATTGACGGCAATTCTCTTAAGCCCCAAAATCCGCCCAAGGGCGGCCCCGGTTCCAAAAGTCTCGCTATCTCCCGGATAGGAAAAAGACTCATCGGTTCGCAGTTCTTCACAATGCTTTATAAAATCAGGTCGGTCCATAATTCACCAATAGTTGTGGGAGGAGGTATCTATTCAATCGTTATATCGAGAGAGGCCAATAGTCCCATCGCCTCGGGCATCGAGAACTTGGCCTTTTTAATTTTACTGTAAGTGGGATCGATACTGTACTTGATCGCCTGGCGAAAATCGGCGCCGGACAGGTCGGTGTTGGTGAAGTGGGCGGCCACTAGGTTGGAGCCGCAAAAAGTTGCACCATTTAATTTGGCCTCGGAAAAATCGACTTCTTTGAGACTGCAATTGTTGAAAACCGGGTTTGGGGAATTGACCCCTTGAAAAACGCAAAGATCTAAGAGGCATTGCTCAAACTTGAGTTCAAAGAGTGTGGCACCATCGGCGAAATTAATTCCCACCAGTTTTGAGTCGTGGAATTTGACGTCGCGAAAGGTAGTGCCTTTAATACCGACGTTACTTAGGTTGCATTTCTTAAAGCAGCATTCGACAAATTTTGAATGGGCCAGGTCTTGTTCAGAAAAATTGAGAGAAGTAAAAGTGCAGCCTATGAATTCGCTCTTAGAGAGCGCGGTCCCGGGCTGCCAAGAGTCCGGGGTCCAGTCCTTTTCTTCATAGTATTTTACGTCAAGCATATTGAGTTTTAGCCCGCGAAGTTCTTATTGCAAAGATTTAAATTTAATTTTTGAGTAGTAGAGTGAGGTAAAATTCGCTATAATTAATAAATGATAAAAATAATTATTAAAAAACTCATCTCTTATTTTCAAACTGATCAGTACCGCCCTCTCAGTTACGAAGAGAGACTTTCAAAAGTCATTGAGTCGCAGAGATGCTACCACGATTAAACTCCAACCTTGTACCTAACTATGAGTTACGAAACCTATAAATTAATTCACCTCTTCAGTCTGATCGCGATAGTGGTTTGCCTGACAACTAATGGGCTCTCACCGGCTCCCAAAAAATGGGCCAAGATCACCGGCATGGTGGCCAGTCTGTTACTTATGGTGGCAGGAATGGGGCTATTGGCGCGGACCGGCCATTCTCACGGAGCTGGTTGGCCAATCTGGGTCAAAATTAAAATTGGGATTTGGCTTGTCTTGGCAGTTGGCGGACCGATCGCCTACAAACGCCTTCCAAGTAAGCGACCGCTTATTCTAGGGATGGCGCTAGCATTACTGGCAGCGGCTATTAGTTTGGTAGTTTTTCGCTAGTCCATTTTTCAAAATTGAAAAAAAGTCCTGTCATTTTTTATTTGCAGTACAATAAAAGGGTGGTGCAAACGCTCAACACGATCCTTGCAGGAAGATTCAGCTCCCACCCCAGTAAGACAAGAAATTCTCCAAGCCTCTTTGTGATGACTGCAAAGGGGCTTTTTTTTATAAAAATTTAAATTATTAATTTCTTTGAGTTTAAGAAATGCTTAAGTCAGCGCGGCTATTTGAAACCTTAAAAGTTGCGTCTGCAGTTTTCAGGGATTTCCAGCGGTGAGACTTAGTCAGCTGCCAGATGCTTTTGAAGTGTTGCTTTAGGCCTTTTCTAATAATTAATTGAGTGTCACCAGAAATGATAGTGATCTTGTTTTTCTGGTAGACGGTACTTAGTGGGCACCACCACAATTGCTCTTCGAAATGTTTGAAGCGACTTGCAGTGACGGTCATTTCGATGGTGGGGAAGTTTTTTATGCTGGCCTTAGAGAAGCGAGTCGGGCGCTCTTTCCGTGGGACGCCGTTGTAATGCATAAACCAGGGCAGGATCCAAAGGCGAGCTGGGTCGGGATAGAGGTAGGCCTTAAACCATGGTTTGTTATTTTTATCTTTTTTTGTGACCTCTTCCCACTTTTCTCCTAGCGAGATTTCCTCTAGGAATTTTTTTGTATTCTTTTCTTTTCCCAGGGCGCTAAAGGCCAGCCCCATGGCACCGGGTGGATGGGTCGAGTCGGGTTTTAAAAGTTCGAGGTAGAGACCACTTTTAGAGGGAATGTAGATGCCTTCCCAGGTTTCATTTCCTGACTTCACTTCTTTATGGACTATTTCGGGGTTAACTTGAGCTAGTTTCTTCAGTTGCTTAAATTTTGCATTGGTGAGGATTAGGTAGAAGTGATCAATTTTGGGTTTCAAAATTATTCGGCCCAGGGGTCTTGTAGTTCTCTGGGAATATTGGGATCGACTTTGCCCTTGAAATCCCAAGGGCAATTATCGCAGCCAGTTTCACAGCACCTTTCGATGCTTTCAGAATCTGGCCACTCTTCTTCTTTAGGTTTGTCTTCCGGTTTCTCAGTCATTAGTTTTTGAAGTAGTTCTTTTTAAGTTCATGGTAGAGACGGTCATTCATGTCTCCTGAACGAGAGCACATAAGGTCAGTCACATCTAATTGATAGTTTACCATTAGCTTAACTTCCGTGTCGTAGAACTCAACATAGCAGTCAGGGATGCGCAGGATATGCCCGTACTCGTGACGGATAGTCCAACGGACACTCCATTCTTCGATCGGAGAGTTGGCATCCATAACGATAATATTTCCAGCAGTCACATGGGGAGTAACACCGGCTTCAAATTTTAAGAAGGCAGTTCCCATACCACCTTCAACAAAATTAAATTGTAGGCGCCAATCGAGTAGTGGTCTTTTGAACTCTTCTTCGATATTGATTTTAAGCCAATCGGCGATGCGTTCATTTTTTGGGTCTTTAAAGGTGACATTCATGACACCCGGTTGCTCACTAGTCCAAGTGACGTCTCTTCTAGGCTTGCTAATTTCAAAGAAAGAATTCCAAGCGGCTTGTGCCTTATCCCAGTAATTTTTCTTATAATCGAAAACAAGCTTAGCTTCTATTGCCGTTTCGAGTTCTCGCAAACAGGCCTTAGGTTTTTTTCCAGAGTTTTGACAGACGCCGGAGAGCCAATTTTTATAATTACTTTGGACCTCAGTAGTAAGAGTTCCAAAAACTTTTAATTGGGCATCTAGGTCTTCAACTTTTTTAAGGTAGAAGAAACCGCGGACATCGCGTTTTTTATTCTGTGCTAGCCATGGCAGCCATCGGCTCATACCAGTCCAGCGAACCGCTGTTTGGTATAGTCTTGAAACAACCTTTGCCCATTTAATAAATTCTTCAGTACTAACCGGAAGTTCGGCAGTGATTTCTGCATTCCCTATCATCACTTTCTTAAGCGCCTCTGGTAGTTCGCTCTTTAGCTTATTTAAACGCTCTATAATGGTAGAGGGGCCGTATTTGCTGGGTCTATCTATTGGAATGCCATTGCCGCGATTGGCAGAATTGGTCAGCCGTATTTGCTGATCGGCAGGACGGGCAGCGTTGATCATTTTCAACCACTTATTCATTCGCTCGCCGGCACGTATAGATTCTTTGGTTTCTGGAATCTGCTCAGTGGCGTCTTTATTAGTACTTTCTAAAAGGTTCTTGTTCCAGCTTAGGGACTCTTCAAAAGTCAGCTCTAGTGGCATGTGAACGGGTTTTGCAAGAGCAAGGCCGGGGGCCAGGATAAGGCTCGATAAAAGTATAATGAGGCTTTTTTTCATCAGTGAATTCCTTCATTTAGAACTGCGTTATAAGGGGCTTTTTTGTGAAAATCGAGACTACCCCGAGAGCGGGATCATTGCAAGGGAGCGGTAATAACTAGCTGAAATTAAAAAAAAAGGCCCTTCATTCGAAAGGCCCGGCAGAGACATTACATCTTTTTTTGTGTGTGTGCATAAAAGCCAAAATAAGCTGCTTTCCTATCGGCCGAATTTGTATCACGGGCCTTTAATCATGCAAACAATTTTATTGATATTTTTAGTTATAGTTCGTCGCTAATATATAAATGATTTTTACAGTGCAGAGCAATTTTCTTTTCTTACTTCTTTATTTAGCTTAATAAGGACGTTGTAAACAATTGCTTCAAAAGGTGTAAGAGATGCAAAATCCCTGGCTTTCAAATTATGATGACGGAGTTCCGGCCACTGTTGATATTAATGAATATCAAAATATTCCCGACCTTTTAGACATTTCATTTAAAAAGTATCGCGATAAGCCGGCTTTTCATTGCATGGGTAAAAGCTACACCTACGGTGAAATGGATATTCTCAGCCGTAAGTTTGCCAGCTACTTACAAAATGACTTAAAGCTCAATCAAGGGGATAGAGTCGCCATAATGATGCCGAATATTTTGCAATACCCAATCTGTCTTTTCGGAATTCTGCGGGCCGGTATGATTGCGGTCAATGTCAATCCTCTTTACACTGCGCGAGAACTTGAACATCAATTGAATGATAGTGGCGCCAAAGCGATTATTATTTTTGAAAACTCCTGTCATACCCTGGCCGAGGTTTTAGAAAAAACTCAAATCGAGAAAGTTTTAACCACTCAAATTGGTGACTTCCTGGCCTTCCCTAAATCGTTACTGGTTAATTTCGTCATTAAAAAAGTTAAGAAAATGGTACCGGCCTGGAGTATTGCCGGCAGTAGTTCTTTTAAAGAGATTCTTTTTAAAAGTGTTGAAGATAATTTTAAGCCGGTTACAATCGATCGCGAAGACACCGCCTTTTTACAATACACCGGGGGAACAACTGGGGTCTCTAAGGGAGCGGAGCTTACTCATTCTAATATTGTTTCCAATATGCTTCAGGCACGCGCCTGGCTTAATAATAAAGTTCGCGAAGGGGAGGAGATTATTATTACTCCGCTTCCGCTCTATCATATCTTCTCACTGACCGCGAATTGCTTCATCTTTTTCTCCCTAGGGGGCTTGAATGTTCTGATCACTAACCCGCGCGACATGCCGGGTTTTGTAAAAGAACTTTCTAAGTGGAAATTCACTTCGTTTACTGGAGTTAATACTCTCTTTAATGGTTTGGTAAATACTCCTGGATTTGATCAGGTTGATTTTTCTGCCCTTCGCTTAACTCTTGGTGGTGGTATGGCGGTTCAACGAGCAGTTGCCGATAAATGGAAGGCGGTCACGAAATGTACTTTAATCGAAGCTTATGGATTGACTGAAACCTCTCCGGCGGCCTGTATCAATCCCATGACCTTGCCAGATTATAATGGAAATATTGGTCTTCCAATTAGCTCTACCGAAGTGGTCATTAAAGATGACGACGGAAAAAATCTTGCAGTGGGAGAGGTCGGAGAGATTGCAATTAAAGGTCCTCAAGTAATGAAAGGATATTGGAATCGTCCCGATGAAACGGCCAAGGTGATGACTGATGATGGTTACTTTGTAACTGGCGATATTGGTATCATGGATGAGCAAGGATATTTTAAAATTGTTGACCGCAAAAAAGATATGATTCTGGTCTCGGGTTTTAATGTTTTCCCCAATGAAGTGGAAGAAGTTCTGGTCACTCATCCAAAGGTTTTTGAAGCCGCCGCCATCGGCATTCCAGATGAAAAATCCGGCGAAGCGGTCAAGGCCTTTGTGGTTAAGAAAGATGACAGTCTAACCGCTGATGAATTAAAGGCCTTTTGTCGCGAAAATTTGACTGGCTATAAGGTGCCTCGCCACTTTGAATTCCGGGAAGACCTGCCTAAATCCAATGTTGGCAAAATCCTTAGAAAAGAGCTGCGTAGTTAGTAAATTGTCGAAATTCCATACGGCCCCTAGTTGAGTGACAGTATACCGTCACTTTCATGGGGAATTACCCTCTAATTTCAATTAGTTAGCCTGGCCTTGCTGGCCCCTAAGTTGCACTTCTAAGACTTAAGAAAACCCTTATTTGGAAGTCTAATTGAAGCTCTTACCCCTCGCTATCAAAGCGACGCTCATTTACCTCTGCACTTTTCAGCTGGCCTTCGCCCAGTCTTTCGACTGGTACGCCCAAGTTAAAAGAAAGCCAGCCGGCTACGGTCACGACCTAACAGTCTTGGAGTTGAGGCAGGCGATTGCTCTTTTTAAAGAGAGTGTTCAAGGTAAAGATCTTCCCGCCGACTGTAATACCGATAAGGCCGACGCCTTAGAAAAAGCGCTGACAGAAAACTCTAGTCCCTTTGAAATGGAAGACGATGCTACCACCAGAGAAATTGGAATAGAGGAAGTTGGAGGTTCAACACCGGTTGATGGTGGCGATCAATTGCTCAAGGTGAAGCTGGCTGAATCCCGCTTTCAAAAACTTTTAAAAGATATTAAGAAAAATGCCTGTGGTGAATACCGCTTTACCTGGGATAAGAACAAATCGGCCGAAGAAGTTGAAGAGTGTAAGCCAGTTCGCCAAAAAGGTATTATCGAAAATATTGTCGACACTACCATGCGTGAAGAAAAAGAAGAGAAGCGCCCGACCTCTTTTAGAGTTGATGATCCGCTGGTTAGAAAACTCTATAAACGAGCTAAAGATAATTTACAAGAAGTCCGCAAGTATATGGAGGACTCGGATTTTGATGCTGAACTACGAAGGAAACTTTTAGCCGAGTATATTGATGGCGTTGTTATGCCGATGCGAGCGCTAATTGTGGTCCGGCGTGCCTATATGCCGGGAGAGTATGACGGCGAGTATTTTTACAATAGCTTATTGCCAGAAGTGCCTACCTCACTTTTTCCAAGTGACGATATTGATGCCCGAAAATTTATTCAAAAGGGAATTAATCCCCAAACTGAACCCTGGTCGATTATTTTTGTAGAGAGGGAGTGGGGACGCAGCCAATTAGAATTTGATCCCAATGAAATGGCGATGATGGATATTAAATTCCTAATTAAAGCGCCAACAAAACTCAATTACGTCAGGGCGCTCAAGTGGTTAACCCTGCATATGATGCTCTCGCAAGTATTTGTTTACGATTCAGTGCTTGGAAATCAAAAGCCGGTGCCGATTCCTCGTTCTTGCCAGAACCATTTCAATGGCCAATTGCCTGCCAACTTAAAATTTAAGTATAAAGAAGGCAAGGGCCAGCAATTTATGGAGTCAATGCTCTCGAGTCACGGCCTAACAGTCAGTGCCGCCAATTCACACTTCCTCGATTACTATCTCCGCAATATCGACAAGGATCCTACCAAGTCTGGCTTTTCCGGTCTGGCCCCCTTTGAGAAGTATAAGAATGCCAATATGGCCGTCGGCAATACTTCTCATGGTGGAATTCGACCTGATATCGAAGACCGGACATATTTTGGCAATGTAATGCAAACCAAATCAGGTGACGTGCATGGTGTCTTCCACGACAATACTTTTACCTGGCTAGGACTCAAAGACCCTAAGTACTACACTTATAATGGTGAAGACCTTTGGAATAAAATTGTAGAGCTGCCTCGCCAAGGGGTCGCCTTTGAAGTCACCAGTGGCGACGGCAAAAAATCCTTAATCGATCCTGCACGCCAAAACTTAAGCGCTTACCTCGTAGAGATTATGCAAAAAAATGGCATTGATCATTATAGTGGTCTGATCTCAAAAGAGTTGAGAAGTAAGTTTGGTGATAAGAGAATTAAAATTGATTTTCCCTCTCTCTATGGTTCCAATACTTGGCGCCAATGGGCGATGCGAGAATTGATGGACGTGGCAGAAACCTATCAGTCTGTTCCTCTTACCACTAAGTCAAATTTAGGTAAGGCGATTTATGGCACTTGCCGATTTTATCAAAAATTTACTGATTATAAGAGACAGCGAGACAATAGTGAGTATGGAGACGGTGGTTATACTGGCTCCGAGCCGGAGTGGGAGAGTTACGGAACCCTCTACGGTGGAAGTGGACCGACTGAAGAAATTAAAAAAATATGTGCCAGCAAAAATCCAGCCACTATCTTAGGCGAAGTCCGGTCGCGTCTCAAAGAATTTAGAAGTGGAGAGGACTTTGTTCCAATTAGAAGATTAGATGAGGCCAACTACAAAGAATTCTGGTGGTTTCTAAAAGATCTCTGGAAAAATCTAAGAGATGGCAAAACTAATACCCTAGCCGCTGCTAATCCTAAAGAATTAGATTACCTACTTGACCAAATGGAATCTGGTAATCCCTGGGCGCGAACTAAGCTTGGTCACCTAGTAGCACTTGAAGAACTCAAGGCCTATAAAGGTGGCTTTACCCCTACCTATAGTGGCAGTGGACGTTTTGCCAATAGATTGCGCAGCCGCGAGAAAAGCTGTTTTAAGAAAAATGTTAATTCTATTATTGAGAAGATTGAAGAGGTAGGAAAAGTCTTTAACCTGCACCGACCCCTGCGCCCCCATCATGGTGGAACGGTCCTCAATTACAAACAGAAAAAAGAAATGTGGAATCAAATTATAGACAATACTAATGAGGGTAACTCCCATCTCTTTACCCAGGAATATCAAGGCGAAAAAATATACAAACATATGGAAGAACTTTCTTTCAAGACTCTTCTGACTCGCAATGGAGTAGAGGACTACCTCAATCAGAATCGTTTTGCCGATTCCGACGAGGCGAGAGAAGGTATTAATAAGATACTGACTCAGCCAGAGGCCAAACTTGGAAAATTTTTCCTTGAGCTCTATAAGCTGCGTGGACAAACAGAGAAGCAGGAAGACCTCTTTCAGGACTTCTCGCTGACTAATGGAATTGATAATAAGTACCTCACTAAATTTAATTTTCTTATTCTTGATAGTGCTCTCAAAAAGCCAATTTATAAAAGTATGATTCAAAAAGGTGCCTTCATGCGCCGAGCGAAAGTGATGGATCAATTAAATGACTTTTGCCAGATGGAACCCGGTGATCACGATGCCTTTAAAGTGCTCTTCTATTCCACCACTAGTGCGCAAAACCAATTAAATCAAATGATGGGACTGCCTTCAGTTCCAGCCGATGTAATGGACTATGTTCAATCGATGTCCTCGGCCGAGAAAACAGATATGCTGATAGGATTTCTATCGGCCGGTTTAATGCTGGCGACAGTTGTGATTGGCTCCATTTGTACCGGAGTCAGTGCTGGCGCCTGTGCCCCGCTATCGGTGGCGATGATTGGTGCCGCCTGGGGTGCCCTCGGCACTCAAGTGGCGCTAGTTAAACGGGAATACGACCGCAAGCAGGAGGCCGACGAAAATGTCGTCAAAGTGAAGACCATGGAGAAGCTAGGGTTTTCTCGCAGGGATTCCTACGACGGGGTCAGCCGGTCCTGGTTTTGGACCATTTTTGAAACCATAAGTATTATTCCTCTGCTGGGTATTGTCGCCAGGGGAACCACCGTAGGAACTAAATTAGCGGTTCTTTCGGTCAAAAATGTTGTCCAGCGCGGTGGTAAGGAAGCTTTTAAAGCAACCGCCAAAAGGGTCATTGCCGAAGCCGATGTCAGCCTTGCTCGCTATGTCTTAGGTTTCCGTTCGACTTTTAAGGATTTTGGAGTCGGCGTAAAAGGCGCCGCTAAAGAGGGATTAATTATCGGTGGCAAGGGTGTCGATAATGCCGCAACCGCCTTGGTTAAGTCAGGCGTGCCCGAGCAAGTGGTCAAAGGTGCCCTCGACGACGTCGATAAGATTCGTTTTATGTTTAAGCAGGGACGAATCTCGATGGATGAGATGATTAAGCAAATTGGCAAAGTCGTCGATGATATGTACCGAGTCCATAAAGCGGTGGCGAGGAATGTTATTCGCGATTTCTCTAAGCAAGTAGTTAAAGAGACTGTTAAAGAAATTGATGAGCAGGCGGCAGAAATTATTTCTAAATTCATGTGGCGAAATCCTAAAAAGTTACAAGACATCTTAGGCCGCTATTCAGGAAAACTTGATAAAGCGATAAAGACTATGAAAGCGATTGAAGAAGGGAAAACTTTCATCGGCAAAATTCCATTGGTCGGCTGGGCGGTAAATGGCTATAGGAAAATTCGCCTAGGTCACCTTGCTAAAATGGCGCCCAAAGTCCGCGGAATGGAAAAAGCGATTGAAATCGCCATAAAGAACGGAACTCCGCTGGATAAATTTCTGATAACTCATATGGATACCATGACTGATATTTTCATGAAGATTCCAGCGCTAAAAAGAGAATTCCCCTACCTTATTTTACTACAAGGGGGACCTCACCTCGGTGGCGTCTTTGGTCGCCGCTTGCCTTCACTATTAGGCGGCGCTTTATCAGACGGACTAGTTCTACGGAAGTTTTTTAATGCCCGAGCGCGCTTAGTCTACGAGTCAATGAAATCAGAGGCACGCGCTAGCTTAGGCCTGGCCAGGCATGTCGGTGCTGAGACAACTTTTCAAGCTTATCGCGCCTTCCAAGGTGTAATGGAAGATGCCATTACAAATAGTGGAGAGGCAGAGGCCAAGATACTGGCGGCTAAGTACAACGCCCTTACTGATGATATGACTAAGAAGCTCTACCAGAATTTTCTTAAAACCAATGATCGCGGGACCTTTCAATTTAAAGGCGCCGACAAAGTCTTAGACTTAAGCGAAGAGAGTCTTCGAAGGATCCTCTTCTCACCTAAAGATAAGGCCGACTCCGCCCTGGGTGCTGTTATCTGGGAATCAATGCCAGTTGACGATCTATTTGAAATGAGAAAACTTGGTGAAGTGGCGCATAGGGTAGTTAAGAAGCTAGGTAAGTATAAAACGGTAGATGAATTCGATGATTTTTTAAAGGCCCTCAAGATCTTAACGATCCACAGAGAGCCTGGTGTAGTTGAGTTTATGTAATAAGCTGGCAGGCAGTTTGTTAATTAAAGAAACACTTCTTTCGTTTTAATAGATTGAGGTGTTCGTTCAGAACCGGATCATTTCCAGCGCGCTTTTTAAGGTATTTATAAAAAGCATTCTTCTTGCTAATGTCGCCATCAGAATTTTTTGAAACATTTTCTAAAAGCTCGATCCAACCATCCATTACTTCATCAGACATATCTTCTGAAAAGAGTTTCCAAAGCTTATGAGGGTTGTCAGGGTTCAAGAGGTGAATATTGCCACGCTCATTTTTGCTGACCCTTTCGATCAACTCGATCAATTGTTTTTGTTTCTTAGAACCTTCTCCACGTAGACCAAAGAAAAGTGCCAAGGCCCTTTCTTCCTCTGGGGCCACCAGGTCGTGGCTCATGCGAGTGAAGTTATCAAAGTACTTGGCGCCTTTGCCTTTATTAGATTTTGTAATGATATCCGTGATGTAGGTTTTTATTCCCGCCGTATCCCTTGGAATGGCATTTTCGAGCAGTCGTTTAGCGGCACTATTTTCTATCACCTCTAAGGTGAACTTAAAGCCGTGGGCGATAAGGGCATCGCTGACACATTCGGCGCAGGCCAAAATAGCAGAACCTTTAGTTCCGTAGCGATTGGCCAAAAAGATAAGGTTATTGATCGCCTCTACCATTTCTCCGTGGTCTAGAGAGTTCGAGGACTTGGCGAAGACTTTTTTAATCTGCTTAACCATAGCAATTTCATCGGCATTGCTCCCGACTGGCAGGCTATTGATAACTTTCTTTAAAGCAGTAGGACTTGAGAGAACTTCTCCGGCATTGAGGGAAAGAAGGGCGTGAGCGATATAGCGTTCGACTTTCTGGGCCGGAGCGCCTTTGATACCTTTCTTACCCATGGTGGAAATAAGATCCCCTCCACCTTTTAGTAGGACTTCTATAAACTTGCCGGCAGCGCCATGGGCATTGAGACAGAATAGGGTCACACACATCAGTAATAAGGCTCTTGTTTTCATCTTTATCCTCTCACAGAGTTCACAATAGAATACTCTTCTGGTTCTCTCCTCTTTTCGGATATTTGAAAAGCCTCTTTAGAAAATTTTCACTAAATTTGCATTCGCTCCCGTCCGATCAGTATTTGATCGCGATCAATCTCACGGAGAGGGGTAAATAGTCGTTATGTGGTTGAAAATAAAAGGATTTATTCTTTTTGGCCCGCTTTTATTAGGTATTCTTCCTGCGCACGCCGCTGGGGAATGGTCATTATTAGCTTCTTATAAGAAGTGGAAGCAGAACCTAACACTGGAGTACTCCCTCCAGAGAAGACAAATTCGATTTAGTTACCGATCCAGTCGCCGCTATAATAAAGGCCAGCAAACTGAAGTCTATGACGTCTCGACAGCATCGGAAGTCGAAACCGCTAGTTATAAGGTGGTTAAACTGATGGCCGAGGAGAAAGTCAGTCTGACCACAAGGGATCTCTTTGTCGCCAAATTAGAGGAACTTCGTTTTTTAAATGGCCGCGCTCATCCCATCAAGGTGCTGCACTTTAATTTGGTTTCAGTTTCTAAAGACAAGCATAAAAATCCAATCCTAGAACAGCAAGATCAGCTCAATGCCATAATTAAAATGGGGCCAGAGAGCTACCGTTCAATTCCATTGATAAATATTGAATTGTCGCGGCCAATCGGTAAATTCCAATTGAGAGCTGTAATAGACGCCAAAAATAATATAAGTAAATTTTCGCTGATTAATCGCGAAGGGGTAATGGAGGGATTCCAATACTCCCGCTTTGGCTCCAATTTCCTCTTTAAAAATGAGTCGGGTGAGAATCTCTTCTTAATGCGAATCGATCCACTTGAAAATGCCAGCTCAGGTAGGGTCTCTCTGATAACCCTCGAACAGAGTGGAATTGAAAATGTCACCAAACGCCATTATAAGCTGACCCGCAGTGCTGATTACTGGAGCTTGCTAGAGTACTCCAGCAACACCACTGGAACTTCTGACACCGTAGTAGGGGTTCCCTTAACCACTATCACCGCCCACCATGAACCGGTAAAACGAATTGGCACCACCGATAATTATATAAGCACACTAGAAGACTCTGAGATCTTAGAGTTCGTCGCTGCAAGGCTTTCAAGCAGCATTAATAAACTAGATCACTTTTCAAGTAGCGCCAGGAAGACTTTTGAGAAATGCTTAGTAGAGCGCCAGTTAATTAAAGAGAATGAAAACCCAAGCCTTGATAAAAAACAAATTAAAAAATCGTGTCTGATCCACGCCAGTATGGAAGTGGGTCACCGCTGGAGTCTGCACCATGCTAATGAGCAATTTGCGGCGCTGGCAAATAAAGGCAACTTCGACGCCTATAAAGGTCAAATTTCCAGTCAATTTGTGGCCTGTTTGGTAGAGAATAAATTTTACAAGAATCATCAGTTTTATAGAGAAGTGGACTACCAAAAAATAGATTCTACTAGTCAGTCTAGTTTTGATCTAATTTTTAAATCCTGCTTAGGTGCCGTTAAGGAAAAAATTGGAGAGGTTTCTCTAACTTTGAAATTAGGTGAGGATGAACAAATAAATGAGCTGGTGGAATACGAAAAAATATCGAATGCTGTGATTAAAGATGTCATCGAACGAGGTTATCGTCCTTGCATAAAAATGCTAGGTCCTGAACATTCAGAGCTTTGTCATAAAGCGGGAGAGTTTATAAAAGTATCGGATATATTTATGTCCAGTATTTCAAATAAAATTCTAGAGGGCGTGCATAATAACCAGAGCCTCTTCAAAGAGCTAAGAAAGACAGTTCTAGATGGCTATGAAAAATGCCAAATTGAAATTGAAAGTGACTTCTTCTCTAGCTTAGATGCCAGCAATTTTGATAATAAGCTGGCGGCAGGAAATAAAAAGCTCTTAACTTGCGTTGTGGCAGTTATAAAGAATATGGAAAAAGTTATGCCGCTTACTGAATTGGCCAAGCTCATAGAAGGACTCAACTTCTTTAAGCAACGCCACCTTTCAGTTGCCAAAGAACAGCTCGATAGCGCCAGAGAGGAACAATTGGAGTGTCTCGAAAGTCGCTTGGAAGAAGAGAGTGAGGTCCTGGCCTTGATCGGCCACCTCGATGAATTGCGTTTTGAATGCACCCTTGAGGGCCTAAAGAGTGTTATCCCAGAAGTTTATGGACAGGCAGTGACACCACTCATTCAGCAATTCTTTAATAGTGAAAAAGACAGTCAACAGATTACTACCCTTATAAAGAGACTCTCGCGCCAGGCAAAACGGGAAATTAGGCGGCTAGTTAGCCTCGAGGAAATAAATACCACTCTCGAAGAAATGGAATTATTTAGTATGTCGACTATTCTAGAGCGCAAGATAGAGCTCTTAGTTGAGACGCAATTTCCATTAGATTCCCCCGAGAGTGAATACAATCAAAAATCTGGCGAGGCGATTTACAAAAAGCTCTTTGAGCATTTGAAACAAAATCCTGATGAATCGCTACATACTAACTTAAAGGCCTTCCTCAGTGTTCAATTAAAAAAATATGGAACCAGGGGAATCGAAGTGCATGCCAACGATCTCTTGCGAACGGTGGCAAGATTTTCAGCCTTTTATGCAATTACTAGAGATGTCGACGACGATTCTTTGCGCGAGAGTGACAGCAAAAGCATTATTAATGAGGTGGAGCAAGTCTATCAAAATTGCCTTAGTCGCTATAAGCCAAACTCCGATACCTCGCTTGATCAGTATATGCAGTACTGTCAAAAGAAAATGGTGGCGGAGAGAATTTTCTTAGTTGGTAAAAAGAAATACGAAGGTAAGGTCGCCAAGAACTACCCACTCTCATCGCGTTCAGCTACTCGTATCTTAAATCCTATTCAGTATATGAAAAGTTGTATCGAAGATACCGATCCGCTTAATAAGATGTCGATGGAGCAGTATTCGGCCTACGCCACTGCTTGCGTGACACTAACTTCTGTCGATATAGCCGGAAATTTGATTCGCAATAAAATACACGACTTTCGTTCGATTATAAGAAACCGTCCCTCTATGAGCCCGCTGGCCCAGGCCAATTACTGCATGGTGGTTAATGTCTTTACAGAAATTGCTCGCAACTCTGAGGATACGCCGGAGTTAAAGGGATTATTTTCCGATGGCGACGACCCCCATGAGTTTGGAAAAAAGCAGCGATCAATTGATAAAATTTTCTATGCTGCCAACAAGCCGAGCCGTGGCAATATTGACAAAATCGGCGGGGCTTCAATGCTCTCGTTTTTGCGGCTCAATGATAACCCAGAAGCTTCTTTTAGAAATTCAGACCGTCGAAAATTAAAAGCGGTATTGAAGGCAATTGCAACCGAAGAAAAATTAAGAGATGACTGGACCGAGCGCCAGTCCCAAAAATGTTATGAGACTGCAGATCAATTTATCATGATTGGCTTTAAAGAATACGTCATTCAGCAAATTCCAACCGCCTATTCAAAAATAAAATTAGAATCAGGGGAAACAACGGAAGAAGTCTTACGTGCTTTAATTGATGTCGAATTATTAGAACTTGTTACCAAGGTGAAACTAGAAAAAGGTAAGAGCCGAGCCTATGTTCGGGATGATGACGGTAATTTAATGAATTCTCCGATTACCACTAAAATGGCGATGGATGCCCTGTCAGGTTTTATGAATGTTCTAGGTGGCTATATTTCTAAAGGCTTTATTTTTGACCGCGAACAAATGCGAGATGAGATGATCATTTTTAGAAACCAGGCCAAAGATGCCTTACGCTGGTTTCTTACCGCTCCCTCGGGCGTGACCTTGAACGACTTAACTGAACGCTTTGGAAGCTCTCCACTTACTGATTTAATGGCCTATGCGGCAGTTTCTCAAAATGTGCATACCCGCTTTCACCAATTTATCAGAAAAATGAAAACCACCGATCGCGAAAAACTTTGGTCAGAGGCCAGGACACGATCTTATAGCAGGCTCTCAAAGTCACAGAAGAAGAAGTATAATTGGCTCAATGAGAAGGCCCGCAATTTAGGAAAGCTGGCCGACAATATGACAAAGTCTTTTGATTTTACCCGTATCATGCGGCCCGATACTAAGCAGGGCAGAGATATCCTCAGCTGGATTAAAACCTATTACCTATTGCCGAAAATTTTAAGTAAGCCAGTTTCAAATAGTGCCGAATGGTTAATGAATCAAAAAATTGCTGACATGATCCTAGCGGATGATTCAGAGGGAGGCTTCGCTGAAGAGTTCGTCGAAGAAGTCGCTCAATATGAATTGAGGCTAGAGGAAGAAGATCGTTTTTACCTACTTTGGAAATTTTGGGACGATGATGGGGACTACGACTTTCAACACTTACAAAATGTTCAGACCCATTGGGATGCTGAATCTAAGACCTGGACCAACTCGGCGCTTAAAGCGGTGAAGTATTATGGAGAATTTATCCTACTCCCCAAAATATTGAATCGTTCACAGACTTCCTATCAAATTAAGTTGCATAGAAAAAAATTCATCGCCCTCTTGCAAGAAGCTCAAAGTGAAAACTAATCTGAAATAACAATTCCTATTCCAATTGCTTTTGAAGAAAATGGACCAGGCCCTTTGTAGGGGGTCTCATTGTCGATACAGCTGCGATAGTTTGGACTATCGGGATAGAAAATTTCTCCATAGGGAGAAGTACAGCGACCGTAGACATAGATTCTGGTGGTGGCGGGATCGACTAGAGGAGCGGGGGGTGGAGGAAGGTCTGCTCCACGGGGCCGGTACTTTCGAACGTCGCGATCGGCGCGCAGAGATTCCATTGAGGCGGGTGCTCTTTGAAACTCATCCATCATTTTGGGATTGGCGGCAACTCCATGGACATCGACGTAGACCTTGGCCATGCCTACAGTAATGCCGATTAGAGTTAAGAAAATACTAAGTAGTCTGAGAGTGCTGTCCACGAGGACTATATCGGACAAAAATGGTCAAATATTTAGCGAAATCTTTCAAAGCTGCCTGTAAAGGGCCCTTGGAGACTAGATAGTTCTAAGGTTCTCTATCTAATTTTCCTACTCTTTCGGCATTCTGATTGAAGCGGACAGTGACATAGATAATGTTCCCCGCGGAGCTTTTGAGCTGAAAATAGCCTAAGTAGCCGAGAATAGATTCTCGCTTGGATTTATATTCAGTATCAAAGACCCGGTAGAAAGATTTTTTAATTGTTTGGTAGTCGCCCTCTTCACCTAATTCGTAAGAGACATCAACTGCCAATAAGGCGCGTTTTATTTCAAGAGGTAGAGCGGTAAAAGTCACCGGAGTCATTCTTCGTACATTTTCATGGCCGACTCTGGCACCTAGGAGTGTTGGATTAATATCCCCGCGGCAATCATCGACGTAAACCACTTCCCAGCCAGCACGTTTGTGAATAATTTCGCCAAAAGTATTGACGTGATCGTGGGAAAAATTCCTGCGCAGTTTAGCTCGGCATCTAAGGCTTCCGATTTTGATTTCTAGTTTTAAAAGGGTGGTTATAATTTTCTGTCTGAACTCTGCTTGATAAAGCTCGGTGACAGTAAAGAGGCCGTTGAGCTGACAAGTCCTCGACTCAATATTGATGCCGGTATTATTTCCAAGAACAATTTGATCGCAGAGGTGTGGAATAATTCGAGTTGATTGCAGTGGGGTATTTGATTCAACCCATCCAGAAAAGGCCTGACTTGAAAAAAGGCCAGCAAGTAAGATGAGCAGTCCGCTCAGCGCTTTTGATTTCGTCATGAAATGTCTCCAATGTGTGTTAGGAAGCCTTAAAGTATCGGCCGGGATAGGAGATGGGAAGCTGCGGCCAGAGGATGTTGGCCAGTTTTTTACTACCACGGCCAACGCTACACACTAAGCCTCTATTTTTGGGAAGAGTGCTTCGGGGGTGGTGAGAGTGTAGGGAGGTGTTTGACTCGTATGGCAAAGATTGCTTTCGTCAGTAAAGTTGCGAAAGCCAATATCTAAATACTCTAATGTCTTGGCGCCAGTCTCGGGCAAGAAGGGATAGAGAAGACTCGCCAGGGTATGAATTCCACTCAAGCAATTGTAGACCACAGGGGTTAGCGCCTCGGGATCATTCTTAAGTTTCCAAGGGGCCTTCTCATTGACGTATTGATTGGCGCGATTGACTCCCTCCCATAGGGCGTCCAAGGCACGATTATGTTCTCGCTTATTCATCGACTGTTTCATTTTTTCAATGATGTCATCAAAGGTCAGTTCAAGGGTCAGGCCTTCGGCATTGACCATTTCGGGAAGGTGTTTCAGTGATAATTTAATAACTCTCATTATAAGATTGCCGTAATCGTTTCCAAGCTCTGAGTTATTGCGAGTGACTAGGTCTTCTTCAACAAAGGCGCCGTCAGAAGTGGCGGGTATGCCGCGGAGAAGATAATAGCGAAGAGTATCGAGTGGATACTTCTTAAGCATATCGTAAGGAGCGACGCCGTTATTGAGACTCTTACTCATTTTTTTGCCATCGGCACCAAGCACCATTCCATGAACGTAAACTTGTTTGGGCAGAGGTATCTCAAGAGCATGCAGCATGCAGGGCCAAATCACGCAGTGAAACCAGGCGATATCTTTGCCGATAACATGGACATCTGCCGGCCAAAATTTTGGCTCTAGGTTCTTATCTACCAGTGCCGAATAATAATTTACCAGGGCATCACACCAGGTATACATAACAAATTTTTCTTCCTGACCAGGCACTGGGATTCCCCAACCATTATTGGGGCGACTGAAGGCAACATCGCGAATGGTTTCATTTTCAAGGCGCGAAAGTATTTCTTTATGACTGGATTGCGGCACGATGAATTCGGGATTGGCCTTAATGGTATTGATTATCCAATCTTGATACTGACTCATTTTAAAAAAGTAGCCGTCTTCCTCTTTTAACTCGAGAGCTTTGTTATGGTGAGGACAAATTTTATCAGGGGCTTGAAGTTCAGTATAAAAATTTTCGCAGGAGATACAGTATTGGCCGGAATACTTTCCAAAATAGAGATCGCCTTTTACTTCAAGTCGTTTCCAAAAATCGCAAGCAACTTTCTTATGCCGTTCTTCAGTTGTGCGAATAAAATCGTCAAAACTAATATTGAGATCGTTGCAGAACTTATGGAAGAGGGCGACGTTTTCATCGACGAAGTCAATTGTCTCTTTTCCTTCTAGCTTTGCCGACTCTTGTAGCTTCTGACCATTTTCATCGGTGCCGGTTAGAAAGTAGGTTTCCTTTCCCATCAAACGTTGCCAACGAGCGTGAGCGTCGGTGACAATTTTTTCGTAGGCGTGACCAATATGGGGGGCGCCGTTGGGGTAATCGATTGCTGTACTTATATAAAATCGTTCCATGGCAGGCATCTTAACTTATTTATGGGGGATTGAAAAAGTCTAATTATCTGGTAAAAGTCTTTAATTTCAGACGTTTGGCGATTGACAAAAAGCCCACACAAGCGTCAATGGCATTCAATGCAAAAATTTTAGGACTGAGTTATCTTGCTTTCATCCCAGGGAGATCAATTAAACTTGAACCGCCCAGACTAGCGATCGCTGCCATCTAAATGCCTGCCTAAATTGTTCCCAGCTCCCCCTTAAATCTTAAGGGGGCCTACCTTTTTTCGCTTAGGGTGTTAAACTGAGTGGGTGAAAAAAATCTTAAAAATTGTATGTTACTTATTGGCGCTGGTTCCTTTAGTCGCCCTTCCTATCAAGTTGGCCTTCTATAATGAGAGCCCTGGCAATCAACAGCCAGAATTAAAGGCCAAGATGCTGGCGCGTTTTAAATTAGATGTTCGCTATGAAATGCCAAAACCTTATTCGCTTAACAAGTTGACGACCTTTAAGTGGCAGAAGCTCTACGTTTTTGGTCCTTATAATAAAAGTAAAGACGTGATTGAAAAGCGGTTAGGTTTTGCATGGGAAAAATCTGCTAGTTTTTCTGGAATACTAGGTGGCGAGCAAGATGGCGATGACAGTAATTGCTTACTAGTTTTTGTCGATGGCAATGATGTGGTCCAATACGATATCTTCTCCCGGGGAGATATGGATTTTTCTATGATTTTACGCGATGGTCACTACACACCAAGTGAGGCGATAATTACCCGGGTGGGTAAGAATTCGAAAGGCGTAATTTTTCCTTAGGTTAAGAATTCAGAATTTCTTGAACTGCTATTTTTTCTTTTTTCTTTCGCTCTAAACTTCTATGGATAGTAGGAACAGCAACTCGTTCGCTACAGTCTTCGATTGGACATCTTTCACAGGTCTGACCCACTTCTTTATTAATAATTCCTGAGTCGTTCCAAAATTTTACGGTGTCTTTAAATTCTTGGTTGATTAAGATTCCAACTGTAAGGCAGGAATTGGTGCGTTTTTTAATTTTACTTGGCCGTGCAATACTAAGACAAAAATATTCATTCTCATTATCAACCATTTTGGAGCGTTGTAAGCCGACCTCGAGGCCATTGAGAGATTTCTCATTCATTTTTTTTGAGAGTTCTTCTAAGAGCCAAACAGTTATCCAGCGCCGGCAATAATGTTCATGCAGGTTAACTCCATGAGGATTATGCAATTGGCTTAGATGTAATTCTTTGGAAATATAATAACTCTTATTGCGGTCCAGATAGTCTTCATTACAGCGAAGGAAGAAAAGTTGATTCAATTTAAAGTGATGGGGCAAAAGCTGAGTTAAGCGATGCATGAAAACTTCTGAGCTGACTCGGCAGCCATTCAGTAGTTCTAGAAATTCATCACCAGCCACCGAGCTTTTTGAAAAGATCTTAGCCAAGTCGCGGCAGAAGAGAGTTTCGTCTAGAAGTAGGGCACCGGAAAAATAGCTTGCACGGTAGTCATTTAATTGAGTTTCAAAACTAGATTTACTTTTTCTAGGATGCTCTAAGAGGTGATAGCCTAATTCCTGTCCAAAGATAAAGGCCTTCTGGGCCTCGTCGAGAGCGCTGTTGATAAAGAGGGTAGCAGTGACTTTTTCTTTATAGACCGATCTCAGTCCGCTAGAGGCTTCGTTGCTGCTCAAAGTCTCTTCATCAATTTTATAGCCATATTCTTTTTTAAGAATGGCCTTTAGTTTCTCACTTGTAATTGGCAATTCTAGATTCCACTTCTCGCGCGCTTCGACGGCTTTTTTTTCAATGTCTGGAAAATAATTGTCATTGGTTTCTTGATAGGCGCGAAGAGCCGCCTTTTGCAGGTCTTCGATTTTCATATCGTAGCTGCGGGCGATTTCTAAAAGAGTGACTAAGAAGGAAGCGAACTTTTCCGGTTCCCCGGCCATCAACTGCATAACGTCGTGATCAGAAATTCCAAACATATCCAGCGGAAAGTCTTTGGCGAAATCTGATTCTAATAATTGTAAGAGTGGGTGTAGCGATCGCCCCATTTTGGCCGACAGCAGATCGTCGACGGTGACCCGCAAGGCCCCTGCCAAGGCAATTAGTTTATCGATCTTAGGATACTTCTTTCCTTTTTCAATTTCGTTTAAGTAAGAATGCGAGAGTCCTGAGCGATCGGCCAGTTGGCGAAGATTGATTCCCTCTTTTAAACGCAGCTGGCGAATTTTAAGACTGAGGATAAACCGGAGGACTTTTTTATTAATCATTGGTTAGTAGCCGTGTGTGTTGCTCGGGTAAGGCGGAAAAAAAACTGGGTAGATAAACATTATTTCAAAGCTTTAGAGGGATGGGAAGAGAATCTTGCGAATTTTTTTATTTAGCGAATATTCGTTGACAGCGTATATTCTCGGAATACAATTTAGTTGTGTTCAAAGATTAAAAGCACTTAAAAAAACCATGGGAGGTTTTATGCAAGGCGTTCAGGAATTAGGGCATGGTGTAAAAGTTAGCGCAGGTTTCAAAGAACAGTACCCAGAAATTTTCGACTCCTCCCTTATTGAATATCTCTCCAAGCTCCATCGCCATTTCGAAATCCGGCGCCAGCAATTACTGGCCTGCAGAGGAATCCGCGCCCGTCACTATCATCAAGGAAAACTACCGGAGTATGGCCTAAGGGATTCGGTAGTGGTTTGCGGAGACTGGAGAGTGGCGCCTCTTCCAGCTGATTACCAACAGCGAAGAGTAGAAATAACTGGACCTGTTAATGATCCAAAAATGGTGGTAAAAATGTTGAGTCGAGGAAGCGATGGCTTTCGCGCTGACACCGCCATGTTAGATTTCGAAGACTCAATGAAACCTACATTTAAAAATGTTCTTAATGGAGTCCGCAATGTCCGCCAGGCAGCTCGAGGAGAGCTGAGTTTTTCAAGTGGCGAAAAAGAGTACCACTTAGATTCACAAGACATGGCGGGACTTATGGTGAGAGTTCGCGGCTTGCACTTGCGAGAGGCCAACCTGACCGTCGATGACCAACCAGTTTCAGCAGGCCTTTTTGACTTTGCAATGTGCTTTTTTCACTCGGTAGGGCCGCTCTTAAGGGCCGGGAAAACTCCTAAGTACTACGTACCAAAATGTGAGCATTATCTTGAGGCCCGTTGGTGGAATGATCTCTTTACCCAGGCCCAAGAATTATTGGGAATTGAACGGGGTACCCTAAGAGCGACCTTCTTAATCGAAACTCTTCCAGCCGCCTTTCAAATAGAAGAAATTCTGTATGAAATTCGAGAGCATGCTGCCGGTCTGAATGTTGGTCGCTGGGATAAGATTTTCTCTGATATTAAAACTTTAAAGATGCAAGAAAAGCGAATCAGCTGTGATCGCTCTGAAATTGGAATGGATTCATTTTGGATGGACAATTATGCCAAAAGGCTGGTCAAAATTTGCCATGAGCGAGGTGCCATGGCGATTGGTGGAATGTCGGCCTTTACTCCGGGCAGCGACAGCTCAATTAGAAAGAGGCAAACAGCAAAAGTTCTGGCCGATAAACAAAACGAGTGTTCGATCGGTCACGATGGATGCTGGGTTAGCCACCCTTACTTTATTGGAACGGCCTTGAGTGCCTTTCCCAAGAAAAATCAATTAGAAGAAAAACTAGAAAGTTTTAATCGCTTTCCCAATTTAATAATGGATTGTCAGAGCGCACCAACCTTAGAGGGATTGCGAAAAAATATTAGAGTAGGAATTGGCTATCTAGAGGGATGGAGTAGGGACCTGGGCTGTGTCGCTTGGGATGACCAAATGGAAGACCTTGCGACCCTCGAAATTTCTAGAGCTCAAACCTGGCAATGGTTACACCATGGAGTAATTCTAAAAGGGGGAGAACCAGTCAACCCATCTCTTATCGCCGCTGTTTTTGAAGAAGAGCTCTATCGAATTTTATTTGAAATAGATGAGCGATTTGCCAATCTTGAAGCGGCAAATATAAACCAGATCAAGTTGAGTTATGTGCGCGCCAAAGTGGTAGCGAAAGAACTCTTTTTAAAAGAAGAACTCTCAGACTTTCTCTGTGAAAGCTCTGACATTGAAGAAGCCGAAAGCGTACTACCGCAAATCTTACCAAAAACTGAAAACCAACCTATTGAAGTTTCACTATAAGGAGAGACTATGAGCAAGCCCGAATTATTACAAAAATTATGGAATGAAGACCCGCGCTGGAATGGAGTTAAGCGCAATTACTCAGCAGCTGAAGTTATAAAATTAAGAGGAAGTTTTCATATTGAACACTCCATTGCCAGACTTGGAGCCGAAAAACTTTGGCAGTATGTAAAAGGTGCTGAGTACGTCAATGCTCTCGGAGCGCTGACTGGCAACCAAGCGGTCCAGCGAGTAAAGGCGGGACTAAAAGCGATCTATCTCTCAGGATGGCAAGTGGCTG
>JABGVH010000204.1 GCA_018646195.1 Halobacteriovoraceae bacterium | reverse complement strand
TGATTGCTCAGTCTCTCATCTTCTAGACGCTTGCGATGACTTATATCTTGAAAGCAGCCCATTATTCCAATCACTACTCCCGACTCATCTTTAAGGGGCATGCGATTGAATTCCAGCCAGATCACTTCACCATTTTCAAGCTCTAGCTGATCGACAAAACCAATCAGTGGTTCAGCTTGCAAAATAACTTGCTCATCAATTTGCTTAAAAGAGTGGGCCTTCTCGCTCCAAACCAAATCCAGATCGCTCTTGCCCACTAATTGATGAGGTCCCTCGAGACCCATCCACTTTACAAACGGCCCATTGCCGCCACAGTAGCGGCCCTCTAAATCTTTCCAAAAAATACAAAGCGGAATATTATTTAATAATATCGGATATGGCCCAGACGCTTTAAGCATAGGATGAAACTCCCTATGGGCCACTATTCTCTCTAGTTAATTTTAACACAAGGGATTTTATTTTATGGCAGGGGGTGGAAAAGTCCTTATTGCAGGCCTTTCAACAACTTAGGATGCTTTTTTGAGGCCTTCTAACTCCGACTGGAGGGCCTCCATTTTTTCTTTTATATCTTGTTCTTTTTTCTTAACGGCCATTTTTTCCCGCCACTCTCGCTGCTTCTCTTCTTTTTCATAATTTTCGTACTTGGTTTGAATCTGTGCCCGGTCTTGGATTAGACCTTTGCGGCAAGCGGTCAATTCTTGGTCTTCTAATTTTTGGACTTTATCAACCAGCTGCTGGTGACCATCGCGAGTTTCTTTATACTCTTCATACAGCTTAACCTGTCTCTGCATTGTTTCTAAATGAATCAAGAGTGAATTTAACTGCAATTCTATTTTATCTTTCTCGGCCATCATTTCGAGTAACTCAGAATCATCTTTAATATTCAGGCCTTTCTTTTCATATTTCTCAAAAAGTTTTTCAGACTCAGCTAATTTCTCTTTCAACTGGTCTCTAAAGATAATTTTCTTATCCGCTTTTTCGATTTCTTTATTGAGCTGTTTAGCGCCTCTTCTAAGGGTATCTTTATTCGCCGAATGGGCGACCCGGTCTATCGTTTTAGATTCCTTGGGCAGC
This sequence comes from Halobacteriovoraceae bacterium, assembly GCA_018646195.1. Taxonomy (GTDB): domain Bacteria; phylum Bdellovibrionota; class Bacteriovoracia; order Bacteriovoracales; family Bacteriovoracaceae; genus JABGVH01. The sequence continues at coordinate 9,122 of JABGVH010000204.1, read as the reverse complement.
TTCTTTTTGGGATTAGAACGGAAACTCTTATAACTTCCTGAGACATCCTCATAATAGGCACCCACTTTACAGCTGGCCTCAGTGCGATTGCTCAAGTGGGAGGGCGCTTCTTCAGCATTGAAAATAAAAAACTGGTCGCCGATTTGAATGAGGTCCCCTTCTGCCAATGGAATTTTTTCGCGAGAAACAATTTCGGCCTTATTGACCAAGGTGGTGTTCTTACCCCCGAGATCTACTATGAAGACCAGACCATTTTCGATTATAAATTGGGCGTGCTCACGGCTGACCCGATCGTCATCTAAGACCAGGGCACAATTGCCACCCCTACCGAGAATCACGGCATCATCTAATTGATACACTTCTTCGCTATTTAAATGAAAGATGTAGGGAGAATCGTCCAAATCCGTATCCTTAAATAAATTGTTTTACTCAAGTATTATCGGACGCTCTCAATCAGAACTTTAGGGGCATAATTTTTCGTCATTTTTGACGATCGCCTTGCAGGCCTTGGTGCCACAATCTTCCTGGCGGTCCCTGAGAAAGCCGGTACAGTCCTGGCTGAGGCACTTGCTATAGCGCTTTTGAACAATCGCCTTGCAATTGTCATCCTTGCACTTTGAGGCCTGCTTATAGAGAGTCATCTGACAGGCGGGGGTTTGGCAGCTACTTTTCGAATTATTGACGATCGCCTTGCAGTCTTCACTTTGACAGCGGGAAGCGCTATTTTTTAAGACTCCCTTGCAATCGTCGCTCTGACAGAGATTGCTACGCCCCTTGGCGAAGGCCTGGCAGTCGGGACCTTTGAGGGAAGAAAAACTTCCACTTTTTATGATTAAGTAGTTCAGCCAGCGGTCCTTGGCCGAGCCAAATGAAAGAGACGGCAAAAGTAGGGCGATAATCATAAGACTTTTCATAGTGGTCCTTAATGGGGTTCAGCTATCATTATATAGTGAAGTCTGAAATTGCGGAAATGCTCCCTGATTACAGCTATTTAGCATCAGATAAGCCCCGCTCTCTGACCTCAAATGCTGCCATAAAATGACAGACAATATTAGTGGTCGAAACAGCTCTGTAATCCAATAATATCAGTAATTTATTTCTATTCAATCCCAAGGAGGGGTTATGACCAAGACTTTGCGGCTTATCATTATTGCTTTTTTTAGTTGGGCTTCGGTCAGTGCATTTGCCAGCGCTGAATTAGACCAGACAGCTCAAGACCATATCAACTCACGTTTTCAAAATGCCGACCTTAGACTGACTGAAGTTAAAAGTAGTCTTACCGGACGTCACTACCACTACCAGAGTTTCCTCAATGATAGAGAAGTAGACGGCAATGAGTTTGTTGTCTCTCTCAAGTATGACGGCAGTCTATTAAAAACTTATGATCGTTTTACTAAAGTTAGTAGCGATGAAAAGAGCAACACTGCTGCCCTTCAACTGATTACTAAAGAAGGTGCCCTTGATACAGCATGGGAATACCTTAGAGTACACGGTGAACTAATCGACCTGCCGCAAGTCGAACTGAACTACCGTCGTATCCAGGGCCAATTACGCTTGGTTTATAAGGCCCAAGTCAACGTCTCAAAACCTTGGGGTTATTGGGAATTGATTATTGACGCCACCACAGGGAAAGTTACTAATGTCCGCAATACTTCAATCACCCGTCGCAAGATGGAATGGAAGATGGACCTTAGCGCCTATAAAGGGAAGCTCTCTTCTCGCCTCGAAGAATCACAGAAACTAGTTTCTAAAATTCTCGACCAGAACTTAAAAAGTACTAGCGACTTCGTCTCTGGCTCTGCAACAGTATTTGATCCCAATCCTGTCACCACTCTTATGAATGGTGAACTTCGCGACAATACCCGCGGACCGGTATTCGATGCCGCTTATTTCGGAGTTCAACTACAGCAGCTAACTGAGAGCAACGGAACTTATACTCTCTCTGGTCCCTTTGTTAAATTGGCCGATTTTGAATCGCCAAGAACCGCCCCTTCAACTTCACGAGATGGGAGCTGGAATTTCAAGAGAGGAAATACCGCCTTTAACGATGCTATGACTTTTTATCACATCGACGCTTCTCAAAGGTATATCCAATCGCTTGGCTTTACCGGTGACCGTGGTTTCCTCAACTTCCCAGTAGAAGTTGACGCCAACGGAGTTAACGGTGCCGACAATTCTCACTTTATCCCCAGCTCAAATCGCTTGGCCTTTGGTCACGGATGTGTTGACGATAACGAAGATTCGGATGTCATCCTGCACGAGTATGGACACGCTATCCAACACAATATTATTTCGAACTGGCGTGGTGGTGACACTGGTGCCATGGGTGAAGGCTTTGGAGATTATTGGGCGGCTTCTTTTTCTGCTTCAAGAAAAAATGGCCTGGCCTTTAAACCCAATTGGGTTTTCAAGTGGGACGGTCACAATAATTGCTGGCCTGGACGAAAACTAAACGCACTTAATATGCGCTATGATCACAGTCGTCGCTACAGCGCTCACTCAAGAGTTAGCGGTGGTATCTCTGACGAACTTTGGTCAACTCCACTCTTTCAAGCTTTCCTAGAGTTGTTAGACAAAGGTTACAAGCGAAGCGATATGGACAAGATTGTTCTCGAAGGACACTTTGGTCTCGGTTCAGGACCTAAGATGAGAGACCTGGCCCGCTCAACAGTGACTGCTGCCTCAAATCTCTTTCCTGACGGACCTCATGCAGAAGTCTACCGCGCTCACTTTAAGCGCCATGGGATTATCGAATAAGCTCAAAATTAAATTAATTTATACATTACGGGGTCTCTAAGACCCCGTTTTTTTTGGAATAAGCCTAATAAATCCCCGAAATAACAATTAATTCTTTAATTTTTAATAAGGTATTTCCGAGAAGAATAATATGGAACACGATCATGATGAGAGAGACGATCTCTCCGAAGAAATTGAAGAACAACAATACTCGGTAGACGCTTCCGGTAAAATGGAAGAAGAAGAATCCGGCGATTGGGAAACCTACGAAGACGAGGAGACGAGCCCAGGCTTTGAACTCCCCGCCCTAGATGGTGACCTCTTCAAAAAGGTTAAATACCTACTGCATGTAGAGGGCCCAGACGGCCCGGCTGAAGGAATTCTCCTCGGGGGCTCGCTATTTATAGCTGTCTTTTCGGGACTGATTGCCTTCGCATCAGTCTTCCAGTTCATTGGTGGACTCGAACATATGCTTGGGGGCTGGTTTGGTGCCTACGCAGAGTTCTTTCATAAAATTGACTTAGTTTTTAAGAACGGCAGGAACACCCTTCCTTTCCTTATGATGTCAGCACCAGTTTTTGCTTCTTCTGCTGTCGCCACTTTTTATTTTGCTGAGCGCTTCCTCGACGATGTCTGGGGCAAGCTTTCTCACCAAGAACTCGCCCAACAAATGAATTCATACTGGCTCTTAGTTTCAACTCTAAGTTTTCCAGTTATCGCTGCCATGATTATTCCGGTAGTGGTTAAAATGAAGACAGCCTCGGTACTACTGACTTTTAGTATGATGGTGCTTCAATACATGATCATGTCGACCGCCTTAGCTGGTGGTTATAAAATACTGAGCAAGAAAGCACTCTCGTGGAAATCTTCCATAACAGGTGCCTTGGTTTCGGCCTTTGTATTTACAATGGTCAGCGGAATTTTCGTCAACTGGCTCTCCCTTAAGGCGATGGCCGCAGGGGAATCCGTTATCTTGGTTGGCTTCTGGGCAATGTGCTGGTCTTTCGTCGTCTCTTGGACTCTTTATATGGGTGCCAAAGTTGGCGTCATGGTCGAGCGAGATAGCTATAATTCAGACGACCTCTCTGTCGCTTACGATGACAATCGCCCGCTTAAAGAAGTGGCGCTGGTTTGCCTACTTGAGATGACTGGTCGCTTTTCAACTGATCCTACAAGTAATGAAAATACAGGACTGTCACCATTTGAACTGTCCTGCATGTCCAGAGTTTCTCCCTCCTTTGCTATGGAGGCGATGATTCAGCTGGAAAGTGTTGGATTGATCTCTATTCTTAATAATGGAGATGGAAGACTCTGTGTCCTCAAATTTAATCCCGCCAATCTATTGCTATCTGATTTCGTCAACAGAATTGCCTGGGAGAGCGAAGACGGCTTCTCCCCTGCTCTCAATGCCTATGCCAACCAATGGTTCTGGCAAGAGCACGATAGTGCAGTTTCTCAGAAGTTCTCAGGATTGACCCTGCAGGACCTCTACGACAAAGTTAAGGGTCAGCAACAAGGTCAGCAGTACAAGAAATCGGCTTAGACCCTAGGCCGCTCCCGCCTTTTTTACACCTATAAGATTTTCAATGTTTGAATTGTATCCCCAGAAACATGCTATTTCCACTGCATGAAAACCTCGTTTACCCTATTCCTATTACTCTCCGTGCTTAGCTTTAGGCTCTACGCCGATCCTGGTTCTACCCTCAATAATATCGATCCAAAGAGAGCTATCGAAGAGGTGCATGTCGACAGTGTCGCCGAAGAGGTTCAAAAACTAAAAAATCCGCGCATTCTTATTGCCGACTACGACCTGATTAGAAAAGACTTTCCTAGTCTTAAAAATTTGAGCAACCCTCAAATTGACCATTGGTTATTAGATCAAACCGGCTATATTTCTATCCCTCAAAAAAATCAAACTGAAGTCAATACAGCAATTGAAGTGCTAGCAGAAACCCGCAAGGCCCATCGCCCTCCTCATTACGGACGCGCCTTGGTCTACGAAATGTTGGATCCCGAAACGGGAAACCAAATAGGCTTGATTGATCTCAAGGGATCAGGCGCCTTAAAGCCGGCCCAGAAAAGTCATCGCAATGGAATCGCCACCCTTGGAGAATGCCTTAGAGAGTATGTCTTCGAACATATGATGAGGGATATTTTTAAAGACTCTGGGCTGCCCCAGAAGACGGTTGGCTCTTATGCGGTAATTGATCCCGGTTTTGATCTCGTTCACAGCGATGGTTCCCGCTCTCCCGGTGGTTTTTACCTACGCCAGGCCCATGACCGGGTACCTGAGCACTCGGGGGCATGGCTTCCTGAAAGTAAGCGGATGAGTATTCAAAAAGTTCTTCACCAGTATGGAATAGACCCCAATAAAAATGTTCAGGGTACCGTCAAACATAATATTTTTGATTTTGGACATTATATTGTTAGAGACGACACTCCCGGCATCGACCCCAGTAAGCAAGTCTCTTTTGATATTTGGGGTTATGATAAAAACATTCAGGCACCTGGTGATGACCGCTGGTTTTATTCAAAAGTAGATAATGCTTGGAATTGGTCCCATGAGTTAGCCACTAATTGGCGCAAGGGTCTCGCCAATAGAGACCATGTCTGGCAACATTTCAAAAACCTTGTATTGCCAGTAAGAGAAAAGCTCACTCGCAAGGCCGGCTCCAGCTGTGCTTCATTGGTTGGCAAAATTATTACCGATTAGAGAATTCTCCAGCCCGGGTCTAGGCAGAGAAGATTGGCCAGCCCCTTCCATTTTGAATCGAGACTAGAATAGCTGGCCGCCAAATTCTGCAATACTCTTAAAACCTTTTCATTAGCTGCCTGTGCCGGATTAAAGCGCTTAAAAAGAAGCGCCACACTTTCAGCGTTTACCTGCGGAGTTTTTCCAGCAAAAGTTTTATCTAAGAGATGGTGAAAACTTTTTTGATCATTGATTAGTAAGTTGCAGGCCTTATTGATATAGGCGCCTTGAAGTAAATTAACTTTGGGATTAAGCGGTAAGGCGGAATCTGAATTGCCACCAAAACAAGTGCTATGGGGATCGGCGACCGCTCCACTTAAGGGACGTTGCTGATTATAAATATCACATGGCCCGCCAAAAGGTGTCGCTTGCGAATAGACCTGCTTGAAAATAATTTTTTCGCCAGCTGGCCCAAAAAGTTCCTTTAAAGTAGAGGCAATAAAATAGCGGTCTCCAAGCCTTGGCGAAATAGTCACCACCGGTTTTTCCATTTTAGCGCCATTCTGATAGCCCACCTGGGCGATCACTCCACTGCTAAATATTAAAATAAGAAATAGACTCACCTTGTACATTCTTGGCCTTCTCAATTTTTGAGGTCACAGTATTATTTTTTACATCTATTATCGACGGTGCTCTTTTTACAATCGCCGGGACTCGTAACATTTTAGAGATTGAAGAGCTGAGGTTACTTATTCCAATTGGTCTATTGCCAAGCTCGGCCACCGGAGCACTAAAACCAACCGTTCCCAGGTCTCTCGATTCGGGGTCATCATATTTTTGGTGACCAGTAAAAATATTTCCTAAGACCTGAGGTCCTTTGATAATGCCTGAGAAAAAAGAAGAGACGTGGGCCAATTCGTTATGCTTACTGCCATCATGATAGTAATTGGGTAGGCGTTCAAATTCGGCAGTAAGCTGAATGACCGTCTCATCAAAGAGGTTGCCTCTTTTAAGCTTGGTGGCCTTAAAAGAGCTAATCAATTCATTGAGGCAGGTGGCGTAGGCATAGTAGTAATGATTGCAAGTTATAAAATTCACCATCGAGCCAGTGTGGTGGGAATCCATCGAAAGTAATAACTCACAGGGCGCGGGTTTGGCGCCAGGTCGCATCGAGTAAGTGGTGGCATTAGCACTCTTATCATAGGAGCTTTGGACATCAGAGTGCTTGAGTCCACTGCTGCTCATCGCTTTAAAGAAAAGATGGCCCATTTCATTTTCGGGTGCAATAACTAGGGAAGTGCTAAGACCTTTCTTAAAAATAAATTCTGCCAGGGCAAATTCCTGCGCCAGGTGGCCAATCTGGGCGTTCTTAAGGATTCCTCTAAGGTCGCCATCCAGTACGAAATGGTTGGCGGTATAAAAACGCCCCAACCCAAGTCGCTCACTGAGCTTACCTTTAACTGTTTGTGGTAATTCGAGACCTGGCATCAGGTAATCATTAATACCAGAGAGCTCGGTGCCATGGGCGCGCTCAATAAGTGCATGGTATTTTTTTATTAAAGAATCGTACTCACTTAAGAAGCTCTCAATATTTCGTAAGAGATAGCGCCGGGCCTTTTTTAAATCGGAATAGAGAGGTTTGAAGTGTTCCGCCTGGCCATTCCTTTGTAATCGCAACTCATCAAGTGCCTGATCAACCAGGCCTGTTATCTCTTCAGAGTTTTCAAGTGCAGGCCTTCCCTGATAGAGGAAAGGATCCAGGATATAGGCCAGGTAGTTGGGTTGGTTTGATTTTATTTTTAAAACGGTGGAGCTACGCGCTTTAAAGGCACGATTGGCCGGGGTGCCGCCGATACTAATTGCAGAGACCAGGCAATCCGAGCGGTCCGCCAAGAGTCCATCCAGACTAACTCCCCCTAGCGAAGGCGCTACAAGCTTGGCACAATTGGCGGGGTGACCAATGGTCCCCTCCATTTGAACTCCACGTATGGTCATGAAATTATCCAATAGATTAGTCATGGGAGTGCTGCCACCGGCTTGTTTGGGAATGCCGAATTTCCAGAGGTAAGGCATATTAATTCCGCCATACTTATGGGTTTGATAATCGAATTGATTTTTTCCAGTAATCCGATTGAAGTGCATAGGATGGCGGTAGAAGATAGAATCGTCGTAAGGTTTTAGTGAATTATCAAAAAACCAGCGGCTAGGGGCGCCATAGAGATTCAATTGCAAAAAGTTGCGGGTCTCTCTAATTTTAAGACCCCCCAATTCGGGATCGCCACCCGTGAGCAACGCCAGCAACAATTTGCGAATAGGTGAAAAAGCGCTGGCGAAAGCGGCGCTGCCAATACCTACCCCCAATAAGAAATTCCTGCGACTACTCATTTTTCACCACCTGGGTTCCAAAATTCTGTAGTGAATAAAATTCCGAATTCAAGATTCGTTCAATTAGTTTTTCTAAACTTTGATCTTTTCTCAACTGACGGCCGACTTTAATTATAAATTGGCGGTACTTTAAATAAGCTTTCTGATGGGCAGGCACGCTGGTGGTTTTAAAATCATAGAGATGGACATCAATTCCCGTGAAAAATTTAAAATACTTCTTGCTGGCACAGAGATAGGAATCGTCTAAACCGCTTAAGGTGGGACCTAACTCACCTGGTCCCTTCAGGCGCTTGTGAATCAGCACGCCGTCAAAGGTTCTAAAAACAAACTCTCCAATCGGCGCTCGTAAATGATAGCGAGGATCCTTGTCGAGAGTGACCTTCTCGGCCGGAAGCTTGACTGGATTTTAAAAAATCGCCCTACCGGTATAATTGATATCGACGTCCCCGAAATTAAAGTTCTCCAAATTTCTAGTCAGCTTGGCCAAGGTATCTGAGCTGGCATGGCAGTGAACGCAGGCCTCTTGCTTTCTAAAAGAAAATTGACTCTTTTCTTTCTTATGAAAGAGCGAGTCGGCCCTTCTTATGACCGGCAATGAACGGCATAGCAAGTCCGAAAAGACCGAAGTCGCCCAACGCCGATGCAGCACTTTGCCACCGTCTACCGTTGAATCGGTATGCCCGGCGTTTAATAAGAGATAGGCTTTGGTTCCCATCACTCCTCTAAAGGCAGGGTAATTCATATCCACCATTCGGTCGCGATGCCCCTCTTCCATTCTGACAAAGCGGTTGCGATCGGCCTTCATTTTCTTAAGACCGATTAAATTTCCAAACTCGATCAATTTAGGTTTCCAAAAGTAGGAGCCACCCTCACCGAAGTGTTCGTTCTTGCCGCCGACCTTAAACAGAATGCCCTGTTTGGGATCGAGTGGTAGCAGTTTTCCTGAGATATCGGGAGTGTTAGCAAATTGACTGGTCTTGCCCTTTTCCCTAACCCCTGTGAAGCTACCCCGGCGAGTAAAAAGAGTTTTGAATTGCTGGCCTTCGCTCAAGAGGCCATAAGTTAAGTGATAGCCCATTTCATTGGAGTCATAAAAATTAGTATTGATATAATCTTGGGTGCTTTCATTAAATTCATAGCGAGGGAACCAGCTATTATGCAGAAGCTGGAGGGTTTTTAAAATCTCTTGCGAAAGTTTGTCTTTAGGCCTTAGTAAAAGTCCCTCTTTACTAAGACGCGCCTTTCGCAGTAGCTGCATGCAAGCTGAAGCGCCTGAAAGTCTATTCTTTTGCACCTCTACTAATAAGGG
>JABGVH010000210.1 GCA_018646195.1 Halobacteriovoraceae bacterium | reverse complement strand
GGTCTGTCTCAGCATTTTGAGGGAGCGGACTATATCTTGATCCCCCATCTCTGTTAGGAGATGAGGGCGGATAAGATCTGTATCCCAATCGAGATTCAATTTATTTAACGTTTATTGACGGCAACATAGTCCCGCGTGTTTGGACCGGTATAAATCTGTCTAGGCCGTGAGATTTTCAAAGTATCGTCCTCACGCATTTCTTTCCACTGCCCAAGCCAACCTGGAAGCCGACCGAGAACAAACATAACGGTGAAGAAATTTGTTGGAATGCCTAGTGCTTTATAGATAAGTCCCGAATAGAAATCGACATTTGGATAGAGGTTTCTCTCAACAAAGTAGGAGTCACTGCGGGCCGCCTCTTCTAATTCGAGAGCTATATCTAAGAGAGGATCATGGACATCTAATTTCTTTAAGATAGTGTCACAGGCCTTTTTAATAATGGTGGCGCGAGGATCGAAGTTTTTATAGACCCTGTGACCAAAGCCCATCAGACGGAAAGAATCGTTCTTATCCTTGGCCTTTTCAATAAATTGCTTAGCGGTTCCGCCAGCATTTTGAATTTGCTCAAGCATTTCGAGAACTTTCTGATTAGCTCCCCCATGCAACTGGCCCCAAAGAGCGTCAATTCCACCGGCAACGGTGGCAAAAATATTGGCCTCACTGGAACCGATCAAACGAACCGCCGAGGTGGAACAATTCTGTTCGTGGTCGGCGTGTAGGATCAATAATGTATCCAGTGCGCTGGCAACTTCAGGATCCACTTTGTAGCTTTCACTGGCAAACATCATATTCAGAAAATCCGCTGCAAAACCTAATTTCGGATTTGAGCGATGGGTCTTCTCTTCAACGGTCCGGCGATAAAAATTGGCGGCGATAATCTTAACCTGAGCCATCAATTGGCAAACTGCTTTGCGCCGCATTTCTGGTGGCAGTGGCATCTTTAAGTACTCTGGATAAAAAGCGCAGAGTGAAGAGGTCACGGAGGAGACCACTCCCATAGGGTGGGCGGCCGGTGGCATATGGGAGAGCATATTACAAATGCCTCCCGGTAGTGAGGCGTAGTGCCCTACTTCTTCGTTAAAATCTGATAGTTGTTGAGCGGTGGGTAGCTCACCAAAATTGAGCAGGTAAGTGACTTCCATAAAATTGGATTTCTCTGCCAATTGTTCGATTGGATAACCGCGGTAGCGTAGGATCCCCTCTTCCCCATTGAGAAAAGTGATTCCTGATTGGCAAGAGCCAGTGTTCATATATCCATTATCGAGAGTGATATAACCAGTTGTTCCTCTTAGCTTTCGAATGTCGATGGCCTTTTCTCCCTCAGATCCTTCGATCACGGGGAACTCATAAGTCTTTCCGTCGAGTTCTAGCTTCGCAACTTCTGTCATGTTGCCTCCTTTTGTTAATAGCTTGGAGTCTCATACTACAGAGAGAAGCCACTAAACAAAAGGGACGATAAGTTAAGAGTGTCTTTCTGACCAAGAAACGGGATCGGCCTGCCACTCTTTTAACAACTCTAGACCTGACTCGTCGCAAATAGACTGCTCTGAGCATGCCTTAAGGATGTATTCGAAATTTGTCAGAGAGTTTAATTCAAGTTTTAATTTTTGAAGAACCGAGGCGGCAACTTTTGACTGGTAGTCCACAATACTAAAAAGCCCCGCTACAACCAGCCCGGCATCGCGGGCGCCAGCAACCGCCACCTCTAAACTAGAGGCCTGGTTGACCAAGTCTTCCACCATTAAAATGCGATCGCCAGCACTATAGTGGCCCTCAACTTGATTGCCTTTGCCATGACCCTTGGCCTTGGCGCGGATATAGATAAAGGGTTTCTCGAGACGCTCCGCAACCATCGCCCCGTGGGGAATGCCCGCAGTCGCCAGCCCGGCTATTGCGTCGTATTCAATTGCTGAGTCACTAATTAACTTGGCCAGGCCATCGGCGACTTCTTTTCTTTTTTCTGGAAAACCTAGCACCAGCCGGTTGTCACAGTAGATAGGACCTTTGAGTCCGGAGGCGTAGGAAAAAGGCGCAGTGGGCCGAACCTGAAGGCATCCGAGTGAAATCAATAAATTAGCGAAGTGGCATTTTCCCATGGAGCTTCCTTTTTACCTGGTAATTGACGGATTCTGTCGGAATTATATAGTCTGGCCCCTCAAATTGGAAGTCTTGTCGACGGGGGAAAATCGATGCATTTACTTAAAAGCCTTGGGCCTATATTACTGGCCTTAAATCTAATGGCCTGTGGTTCAAACAATAACGAAAGCCTAAAAACTATGCGGCCCGATGCCTTTAGCGAAGACAAAGCTCAGCTTGGTCTTCCACAAACTGTTTCGGGAAAACTTTTCTTATTAGGAGTTGCAACAATTGACGGTGCTCCTACTCCCGCCGGAAGTGGCCTGGCCAATAAATTAGTTTTCTTTGAAAAGAAAAAACATATCGTCTACATGTTTGAATCCCTAGACGGGAAGTTAAGCACTGACTCCATTAAAACAAAAAAACTACTGGCCGAATTTCCAGTGATTCGCTCAATTGGTGGCGTTGATCAAATTGATTTTAAACGCGGCATGAAACTTTTCTTTAACCTTCGCTCAATGTACGCCAGCGACGGTGGTAGTGCGCCAACAGAGAAAGTACTTAAAGTAACCAATAGCTATATTGACGAAATTAAAATGCGAGGCAATAGCACTTATATCCGCCAGATTGTTCGCTTAGATGTTCCGGCGACTGCTAGAAGTGCCGGCGGCAACGAGTCGATCGAATTGCGCTACACCCTTACTCCCTATCAACCAAACCCAGAATTCAAATTGAAGAAAAGCTCGCTTATGAAGAAAGTGGGATACTTTGAAACTTACCCAGTACTCGAGGCAGGCAGCGGCAAGAGCGTCACACCGATCATGAAGTTTGACCTATCAAAGCCGATTACTTATAGCCTGACTCGCAATATTCCCGATCAATTTAAACAAGCTGTTAAAGACGGGGTACTTTATTGGAACCGCGTCTTTGGTCGCGAAGTTTTAAAAGTAGCGCTTCTTCCCGAAGATGCCTCAGTTCATGAGCCTGGCTTTAATGTAGTTCAATGGCTGCATTGGGATACCGCTGGTTTTGCTTACGCCAATATGGTGGCCGACCCACTAACTGGCGAGACTCTTCAGTCACATGTCTATATGACCTCTGTTTTTGGTTTGGGCGGAATCCGTAGAGCGAGAACTTACTACCAACGCTACTTGGCCAATTCAAAAGAAGAACCTAAGAAAATCGAATTGGGAATGAAAGACTTTCAAAGTTCAAAACTCTGTGCCTATGACTATTCTCGCAGCATGAAAGACCTCGGTTCTATTTTGGCGACGGTCGATAAAATGACCAGTCAAAATAAAGACCTCAATCCAGAGACTCTTTTTAAACGCTTTGCCGAAGATTACGTAAGACAAGTTGTCGCCCATGAAGTTGGCCACACTCTTGGACTTCGCCATAATTTTGCAGGCAGCCTGCACACTAATATTGCGGCCTCTCAGTTTGAAGAAGTTTTCCAAAGGTACTTCTATAATGATGAGATTGCAGCTGACACCATTTTTGGTGCCACAGTAATGGACTACACTCCTGGAAAAACCGCCAGTCTTCTAGGTGCAACTATTCGCCACGGCCTCAAGCCCTTGGCCTATGACAGCGCCGCAATCGAATGGGGTTACACTGATAAGAAACTTAAAGATGTCGAAGCGCCTCTCTTTTGTACTGACTCTCATCGTGGCAAGGGAACCTTCCATGATTGTAAAATCTGGGACCGCCTGACTAATAGTGTAGAGGGTGCCAAACTCGATTGGGACGATGCCCTTTCAGGACATAGTTTTAAATTGGCCTCACTCTTTGCCTTTCTCGGACCTAAGGAAGATTTTCAAACTCCAAAACCTGAGCTTGAAGAAAGTACTGAAGTCGACCCCTTTGAGGCCATAAAGAAAATCCGTCTCTTTCCTAAGAAAGATGCCGCCGCCCTAATCAAAGAATTTAAAGCATTGGCCGATATGGGCAATGTAAAGACCGAATTCCTATCGGTAAGGAACTTATTCCCAAGCGACCTTTCAGTGATGGAAACTCCAGACTATAAAAAGCAGACCAAGGCCTTCAAGTCTGAGTCTTTCTTAAAAGTCGGCGGTCTGACAAAACTCTTAGTCGGTGACTTCACTCCTGGCAGTGATAACCGAACTCCACTGCGAATAATGATGGAAGAAACTTTTAAAGTTAATTTCGCAAAAATCTATGGCGAAGTATCGGTCGATGTCATGACAGCAGTGACTAAAAAAATGACTGCCTACTTCAACTATCTCGACCGCGAATTGATTCTTTTAAATGCTGTGACTCTTGCTAAGACCAAGTTGGCCTTTCGACCTGAAGGGTTGCCAATGGCGATTAAAGATTTAGTTTTAAAGACCTCTTTTGAAAGCAGCAATGTTGTTGTGGGAACTGCCACTAACGGTTTTGAAATTCGACTACCACAGTTTAGTTACTACTCAGGAGCACTAGGGCTTAGGAAGAAAGTTGCTGAGCTTGCCAAGTCTACTTTTGGATTCACAACAAGTTTCAATCGCCAAATGGCCGAAGTTAAGACCGAAATTTACAAGCAGCATAAGAGCTGGCTCGACTCGGTATTAAAAGAGAGTTCGATGAACGCCCTCGATGACGAACTTTTTGATTACGTCACTACTGAGAAGGCGCGCTTCTCTGGCCTTAAATAGCCGCGTTAAGAAATTAAAATAACTAAGAAAGCCTCGTTTTTACGAGGTTTTTTTTGGCGCATAGACCAAATCGACATCTAACTATTAGATGGACTAGAGGCGAAGTTTTGCTGTGGCCAGATGCTTGGGCTGGTCCTATAGTGCCGCTTGAAACAAGGCTGACACCCAAACACACACACACTTATGTTAAAAGCAGTACTAGTCACATTAATTCTTCTCACTTCCCTTCGAACTTGGGCCTATCCCGTTGGTGAGCGCTACTTGCCAACTATTAAAGGTAAGATCTTAAAAGTTGAAATTGGCAAAGACTCGCCAATCTTTGTCGAAGAACAGGTCTGTGTCACTTATATCCAAAATAAAAAAAATGTTATCGGCATCGTCGAAGATTTCTACGACTGCAAGTACGGCCGTAAGCTCAATAAAAAAATTGGTCAATACATCCGCATCTCAGGCCATTATCTTTTTCATCTAGAAAAGGAAGAGCAGTCGGCTGAAGAAGAACACCTGATTACCAGTCTCAAAGACATCCACCGCGATGCCCTCTACCTCTACTCCGACCCGGAGTAGGCTTGAAGTTTGCCGAGCCTTTAAAAGAAGGAATTATCCTCAAGCGCTATAAGCGTTTTTTGGCGGATATCGATTTTAATGGCGAAGTTGTGGTCGCCCATACCGCCAATACCGGCTCCATGAGAACTTGTTGGGAGGCGGGCTGGCCGGTGCTTTGTAGCTTCCACGACAACCCCAAAAGAAAACTTAAATACAGTTTAGAGATGACTCATAATGGGAAAAGCTGGATTTGCGTCAACACCTCTCTTCCCAATAAGCTTGGTGCCGAGGCAATTCTCAATGGCACCATCACTGAACTACAGGGTTATCAAAACTTAAAACCAGAGGCAAAAATTGGCGAGAGCCGGATTGATATCCTACTCTCCAATGGAGAAGAAGACCTCTGCTATGTCGAAATTAAAAATGTCACCTTAGTAGAAGAAGAAAATATCGCGCGCTTTCCCGATGCCGTCACTACTCGCGGCCAGAAGCATTTAAGAGAGCTGACCCAATTAGCGAAGAAGGGAACTCGCGCCTGCATGCTCTATATCGTCAACCGTGAAGACGCCGTGGTTTTCGAACCAGCCGCCCTTATTGATCCCGAATACGCCATGCTTTTGAAGGAGGCCGAGAGCGCCGGGGTCGAAATCCTGGTTTATCAGGCAAGCCTCACTCCCGAGTCGATAGAACTTAAAAATAGCCTGCCATACCGCCTCTAAGTTCTCGATTTTATTCCACAGAAGTAATATTTACATTTTTATTGAGCGGCTTACTGCAACGGGTTATAAATCCTGTGATTTAACATTCCACCACCCAGGAGAGCATCAATGAGAGCAGCCTTATTTATCAGCCTATTGGCGATTTGGGGACTTGTCGGAGCGGCCCACGCTCGTGACGGTTATTCCTCACGCTACACAACTAGTTATTCAACATGGGATAGCGGCTTTGGTAGCCATTATTCATACAGTGAAAGAACGACTACAACTACAACCACTACCACCACAACTTATAACCAAAGATGTGGAGGATTTAACACTTGTTATAATGGTTATACTTCGACTTCAAATGTCTACGTACAAGAGACAATCATCGAAAGCGGTAGCTTTAGAGGATACACTGAAGTGACAGTTTACAACGACCGTCGTTACCGTGATTCTGACCGCTACGTAACTTACTACACTCACCCTCACCAAGGGCGTCGTAGAGTTGTTCGTCGTCGTTACCACCGTACACACCCACACTACAATAGCTACTATCACCATAGTGCTTATTCCCACTACGGGCATAGCCATTGGCACCAAGTTGATCAATTCACTGCTGAAATCATTCTTGGAATGGAATTCATAAACCTTGGCGCTTCAGTACTTAGTACTTGTGGTTCTGACGATACAGTTTGTCAGGCACTTGGTATCGCTTCTTCAGTTTCTGGTTCATTAATTTCTATCTCTGCATCACTTAGAGAAATAGAGCGAACTGATCTTCAAAGAGCAATCGAAGCCAAAGAAAAGTCTAAAGAGGAAACTAACCTTGAAGACAGCTTAGACGAAATTGACCTCGACTAGTCGGCCCTTCGCCACTAGATAAAATCGAGCTCACCAAACATATTTAAGAAGGCCCCTTCTGATACCAGAACGGGCCTTTTTTTTTGCTCCCAAAGAATCTTGGGATAAGCAAATAAATCCTTTAGCTATCCCCATCTGGCAGCCGAGGTGTTATACCCTCTCGGTACACAGCTATTTGGAGAACTCTATGAAAAAATTAATGCTTATTTGTTGCCTACTTATCAACGCCCCCGCCTGGGCCCAGCGCTACCAAACAGAAGAGAATAATCGCGGCCTGCCGACTACTATTGAGATCAAAAAGATAGGTCTGCAAAACCTGCTTTTTAAAGAGCGGCTGGTACTACAGCTTGCACTGAGCTCCCAAAACGGCCAGCCCAAAATGCTCGAGTTACCACTCCAGAAAGTCTCCTCAGAAAATGGCACCGTCACTATGAAAAGTACCCTCTGGTACCACTCTGAAGGCGACGACGTCGGCTGCAGCTGGTCCAAAAGTAGCTGGATCGAGATCCACACCCAGGCCTCAGAAAACGGCCAAAACCTTGAAATTACCAAGCTTTCTGGGCACTTTAGCGAGACTGAGGACGATTGCCATTACCGTCCAGTGGGAGAGCTATTCAACTACCGGCTTGCAGACTAAGTTACTGAATTTACTTGAAAACTGGCCCTTTTAGAGGGCCTTTTTTTTAACCGGCACGGGGGGAATCGGGTTATAATAGGCCTATGAATATAAAAATTCTCATCTCACTTAGTTTACTACTAGGGTGCCTCGGAGCACTGGCCCAGAGCTCTCCCAAAGTTCCCTCTGCGGGACCTAAAAACATCCAAGAAATTGCCGATAATCCCGGTAAATTTAAAGTTAAATGGGGCCCTCGAAATATCCGATTTGCCTCTGAAAAAGAGATTCTACAGAGTATTAAACCGATAAATAGGTATGAGAAGCTAAAGGGCATCGGCGAGCGCCCACCTGCCTCCAATCCAGAGGCCGGTTTAGCACGGGCCAAGAAGATGATGGGCGGTGGTGGAGTGGCGATCGATAATTCAAAAACTGCTCCGGCACTCAAAGGCGCCGGTGACTCGGCCAAAGAGGCCAAGGGCGATAGCCCTGCCGTCGATAAGACCTATGACGACCAGAAAAAGAAGTTCCTCGAGCAATTCAAATAATCCTGTAAATTTGTTAAATTTGAACCTAACTGTCCAAAAGCTAAGCAATTAGTGCCTGAATTGGGCCCTTTTTGGGCCCTTCCTGGCGGCTTTTTTGGAACCTTCTTTGCAATATAAAGCAGATGAATAAGTTACTCATAATTGGATTTGGAATCATCTTCTCCTGCCAGGCGCTGGCCTCTGGTCAGAACTCCTTTGGCCTGTCTTACTCGGGAAAAGAGAAGGCCGAATTCCACCAGGTCAATCACTTCTTGCGCAATCTAGAGAGAGACCTCTCCGCTGGCATTCGCTTTGGTGTTGACCGCCGGATCGAAATTGACTTCGAAGACTTTCAGCAATCCGCTGAGTTCCAACCACAGTGCCAAAAAAAGAATAGCGACAATTATATTCGAAGGGCCGGACCTCAAAAATTAGTTTTTAATAAATTGCTCTTAGCTAAAATCTTAAAGCGCCAAACCCGCGACCGGGTGGCCAATTGTTCCCATCGCCAGGGGCTCTTAGTGGCGCTCACAGGCCAGCTATTGCAGCTAGAGGGTGCCGATGACCTGGCCCGCAAGTTGAGCTATAAAGAGCTGCAGGATATCTCGTACTGCCGCGATCAAAAGCGCCGCAAGGGTATAATCGCCCACCGTTTTGCACCTAAGACTAAAGAGCTCTGTAAGCAATTAGCAGAGCTTGAGAAAAGACGCCGGCGTTTTGAATACTACCAGTACCGAGTCAAGAATCAGCTCTACAAAGTTCACTTAGAGTTTGATCCCACTCACCTAACAGATAAAACGCTAGAGCAATATGCTATTTGTGAGCGGCCTTACCGACCGACAAAAATTATGAAAAGTGGCAAGCGCCTCAAAGTTTTGGGAATGGCGATAATTTATATGGCGCCAGGCTTTTCAACTTCTGTCGCCGGTCATGTGGCAGAACGCTACGTCTACTGTCTTGAAAATAAGCTTATGGACATTATGTTTGAGTACACCCAGATGACCTCTGGCGAACTTGAGAACATGAAGTCGGTCTACTCTAAATACCTAGACGGCATAACTGATGAGTATGTACAAAGACAGAAGAGTAAAATTTATATGAAGGTTCGAACTAACCCCGCCAGTACCAATATGGAAGGTTACGGATTCCTGGCCTTTCACACCAATCGCGATTTAATCGAAATTTGGCCGAAGGCCTCTGAAGAGGCGATCTATAGTGGACTTCAAGACAGCTTAAAGCACTATAAGAAACAAAAACAAAATTTTATAGAGAGAAAAGATTTCGAGGTCTATTCGCTACTTCATAATAATTGTACTCACCCAGTTCGCGAACGCCTCAATCACTTTGCAGGCGAGTATAAAATCTCTGATATGAAAGGCTTTTATCCGCCTTATATATTTGGTTTCCTTAAAAAGAAAAATGCCGAAAAAATGATTATCTATCCCTCTCAGCGAACCCTTCGCAAACTTCGAATGCTTGAGAAGGGCCATGGTCTTTTTTGGGAAAATACAACTTTTTGGTCTCGCGCCTCAGAGGGAAAGAAAGGAGCCGGCCAGGGTTGGATGCTGCTCTATCCTGAATCCCATGGCCTAATAAAGAGCCTGATCGTCAATTCTTCCTACGGCGCTATTAATCTAGGAGCCGCAATAGCTGAAACCCTCTATGGGCTTGTCACCACTCCTATCCGTTGGCTAGCCAGCCTATTTGGCTTTAAGAAGTTTAAAGTGGATAAAAAGCAGCATCTTGCCAATGGTATAAAGGGAATAGGAATGTCTTTAACAGAAATTCTTGGTCTCAGGATGCGCTATCCTAGAGCGACAAATTGGAATGAGGAAGAGCTCAATTATATTCACGAAGAACTGATCTATCAGGAGCCACGAATTTTAGATCACCTCATGTTGAAAGTTCAGCAGTAGAGCTGCTGTCTTCCGACTCTTGTAACAAGTAGGCCAGCATAAGATAAAAGGCCACCTCATTAAAAATATTCAAAAAATTTATGAAGACCAAGAGGCTTAGATAGGCCGGTAGCTGTCGCTTATTATTCTTTTCGATTCGTAAGTAGAGTTTAACCAAGAAAAACCATAATAAGATCAACCCTGGCCAGCCAAATTCTGAAAGTGTCTGGATGTAGGCATTATGCTGTTCAGCTAATTGAGTGCCGCTCAAAATATCGAGGTCCTGCTTTAGATAATTATCAAATCTCACCAGGTGTTTGGGATACTGGTTATAGCCATTAAAGTAACCAACACCAAAGGGATTCTTGATGCTCATATCAATATAAATTTGGTGGATATAGTAGCGGTTCGAAGTGGTTTTAATCAAGGCCCTTTTAATATCGTCTGAAAGAAACCTATTCATCCCGCGCATGACAAAGGGAGATAAAATCAACAAGATCAAACTGATTCGAAAAGCCTGGCTCCAGATTTTAGTATTTTTCAATTTTTGGAATGCTTTTAAGATTAGGTAAACTAAAACAACCGCAATGGCAGTACGACTGCCGGCCATAAAGATCAAGCCTAAATTCCAAAGGGAGAAATGATATTGACGGCGCTCTGAGCGGATAAGAAATACCACGATCAGTAGTAGCGAAGAAAAATTTGGTTCTCCAACTAGAAGGTTAAGGCGCCATATTGAAGTGAACAACCAATGGGTGCCTCCAGGACGATTTAACAATAACTCTATAAATAGAAAGACCGTTGATATAATTTCCCAGCTCAACAATAAGTTCGGCAGGTATTTGAAATCAAAAACCTTCCAAAAATAATGGCAGAGTCCAAGCATCGCCAGGAATTGGAAAAGCCTAATATAGGTTGGAATTAAATGGTCGTAGAAAGGCGCCACTAAAAAGTTCAGACCAATCATGATAAAGAGAGGAAAAAAGACCTTTTCAACCTTGCGACGGGAGGCGAAATAATACAGTCCAGCTAATACTGCTAACCCTTGTAAGTAGAGCTTTTGTCCTAGAAAACTTTTTATAACAGAAAAAGGAATGGCGAACCGGCTAAGGCGGTCAAGTAATGGCATGATGGCTAGAGAATAGTCTGATTGCAGGGAAACAGCAATACATAGAGACAAAAATATTAGGCCCCCTCACATTTCTAGGCGAGCTATTTGGACAAGGGGACCTAATATTTTAAAGACAAGTGACAACCATTTTCTTTTCAACACGGTATTCATATCCTTCAACAACTTTCACTTCTCCAACTCCAAGGAATCGACTCAACTGGTACTGGCCGGGACATACTTTAATGGCCTTTAGATCACAACGAAGAACAGCAGCATCTTTAATCCAACCTCCACAGGTCACAACAAATTGGAAATCACTTATTTTAGAATGGTACGCGGGTTTAACCTCACTACTTTGTCCTGGGTTTGCTAGAAAACAAAAGGCCGCAAGAATAAGTAACTGTTTGAACTTGAGCTTTAACAATGGATTCAAGGTTTTCTCCCGCTTATTGGTTAATACCAATTTAACGCAGTTCGAGATAATCCCAGAGGATTTTTGCAAATCTACTTAATAACAATAGGTTGTAATCGGAATGGGCCTGAAAAGCTGCCTCCAGAAATGGGCGTGAAGGACTTAAATCCCTAGTTTAACTGCGGAAATTCCCGGCCTCTAAGGCCACTTTATAGAGATTGTCTTTTAGGGTTCCGCTGGGGCATTATACCAAGCATATTTACCCAGGAGACCCCCCATGAAAACAGCCCTATTTTTAACCGTTTTGAGCGCCCTCATTTCCTTTAGTATCGAGGCCAAGACCTTTGTCTATTGCTCTGAAGGCTCACCCAGCGCCTTTAATCCGCAGGTAACCACTGATGGCACCTCCAATAATGCCTCGGCTCACACCATCTATGAGACTTTGGTGGATTTTAAGTACGGCTCGACCAAGCTGACTCCGGCATTGGCAAAATCTTGGACTATCTCAAAAGACCGCAAGAGCTATACCTTTAATTTACGAAAGGGTGTTAAATTCCATAAGACAAAATTCTTTACACCTACTCGTGAATTCAATTCCGATGATGTTGTATTTTCCTTAAATAGAATGCGAGATAAAAAACATGCCTATCATAAAGTAAACGGCGGCCACTACGAATACTGGAACGGTATGGATATGGGCAACTTGGTTAAATCGGTAGAAAAAATTGGCCAGTATAAAGTTAAAATTACACTGACCAGACCAGAAGCGCCTTTCCTTGCCAACACAGCAATGAGCTTTATGAGTATTCTCTCCAAAGAGTATGCCGACCACCTTACCAAAATTGGCAAGCAAGGAAATATTGACAATTTTCCCGTCGGAACAGGCTCCTTTATTTATAAGAGTTATAAGAAGGACACTGTTGTTCGCTTTATCAGGAATAATAAGTACTGGGGACGGAAGGCAAAAGTTGATAAATTAGTTTTTTCAATAACTCCGGACGCCTCGGTTCGCTACCAAAAATTAAAAACTGGCGAGTGCCACTTAATCATTGAGCCAGCACCGGCCGATATAACTGCAATGAAGAAAAATCCCAAAATTAAGGTTATTAGCGGGGCTGGTTTAAACGTTGGTTACTTGGCGATGAATACCCAGAAAAAACCCTATAATAACGTATTAGTACGAAAAGCGATTAACCATGCACTCAATAAGAAATCGTATATTGACGCTATCTATTTAGGGAATGCACAAGTTGCAAAAAATCCTCTGCCGCCTACTATTTGGTCTTATAATAAAAAAATTCGCGATTACGATTACAATATAGCGAAAGCAAAAAAGTTATTGGCTAAAGCTGGTTACCCTAATGGTTTTGAAACTGAGCTCTGGACTCTACCTGTCACCCGTCCCTACAATCCCAACGGAAAAAAGATGGGAGAAATCATGCAAGCCGACCTGGCGAAGATTGGAGTTAAAGTTAAGCTCGTCTCTTATGACTGGCCGACCTATTTAAAAAAATCCCGCGATGGAGAGCACCAATTAATCCAACTCGGTTGGACTGGTGATAATGGAGACCCAGACAACTTCCTACACGTTCTATTAGGCTGCTCTGGCGTTAAGGGTGGCTCAAATGTCGCTCGTTGGTGTGATAAAGGTTTTAACGACCTGATCATGAAGGCCAAGCTCAGTACAAATATTGGAAAACGGACGACTCTCTATAAGAAAGCTCAAAGAATCTTCAAAGAGAAAGCTCCTTGGGCAACCATCGCCCACTCTACAATCTTTCGTGCCATGGCAAAAAATGTGAAGGGCTATAAAATTGATCCCCTAGGTGGAGATATTTTTAAAGAGGTTGATCTCAAGTAGTGTTCAAATTCATCTTAAATAAATTAGGAGACCTGGTGCCTACCTTAGTAGGTATAAGTCTCCTCGCCTTTTTTCTGGTCCGCTTAGTACCGGGCGATCCTGTGATGCTAAAGCTAGGAGAAAGAGGGGCAGATCCAGTTATCTACGCCGAGATGAAGAAAAATATGGGTTTAGATCAGCCCATAATTAAGCAGTATTTTATTTTTATAAAAAAAGCAATCTCAGGAGACTTGGGCGAAAGCCATGTCTCAAGTCGCAAAGTGACGGAAGAATTTTTTGATCGTTTCCCTGCAACAATGGAATTAGGAATCGCAGCGATGATCTTTGCCATCCTATTTGGGGTGCCTTTTGGAATCATTGCGGCGGTTAAACGAAACTCTTTCTTCGATTACTTCTTAATGGGTGGCTCTCTCTTGGGTTACTCGATGCCCATTTTCTGGTGGGGACTAGTCCTCATTTTGGTCTTCTCAGTTCAGCTGGGTCTGACTCCCGTTTCCGGCCGCATGAGTGTCATGTTTGACATAGACGCGTGGAGCGGCTTTTTACTAATTGATACTCTACAACCAGAAGTATTGAGAGAAGAGGGACTGGCGGCTTTTTGGAGTGCTCTCAGGCACCTTATTCTTCCCTCCATTGCCATGGGAACCATCCCCCTAGCAGTAATGGCACGAATGACTCGTTCTTCGATGCTTGAAGTATTGGGAGAAGATTATATTCGAACAGCTAAGGCCAAAGGCCTGCCCTATTCTAAAATTGTCATCCTACACGCCTTTCGAAATGCTCTAATCCCTATCATCACAATCATTGGACTGATGTTTGGAAGTATTTTGACTGGTGCCATCCTAACCGAAACAATTTTCTCATGGCCCGGCATTGGAAAATGGCTAGTCGCCTCGATCAATGCTCGTGACTACCCAGTTATCCAAGGTGGTGTCTTATTTATTGCCACTATGGTGGTCATAGTAAATGCCAGCGTAGATTTTATCTATGCCTACATCAACCCTAAAATGCGGACTTAATAAAAGTGGAAACTAGAGCCGAAGATACCATTTTAGAAGAACCCGAGCATTTTTTTAAAGAATTTTGGGATTACTTTAAAAAAAATCGTGGGGCCGTAGCAGGTTTATTTTTAATACTCTTTTTTTCAATAGTCGCCCTCTTGGCAGCTTTTATAGCACCCAAAGATCCCTCCATTTTACATAGCTCAGCTCTTAGACTGCCTCCGATCTGGAGCGGAGGAACCTCTGATTTTCTGTTTGGCACCGATGATGTTGGGCGAGATATTTTAAGCCGCCTGATACATGGTTCTCAAATATCTATGACTATCGGTTTCTTTGTGGTCCTTATCTCTATGAGTTTTGGAACTTT
Organism: Halobacteriovoraceae bacterium; assembly: GCA_018646195.1. Classification (GTDB taxonomy): domain Bacteria; phylum Bdellovibrionota; class Bacteriovoracia; order Bacteriovoracales; family Bacteriovoracaceae; genus JABGVH01. The sequence continues at coordinate 796 of JABGVH010000210.1, read as the reverse complement.
TCTTGGCCTGGTTTCCGGTTATTACGGTGGCTGGATAGACCGTCTCATTATGCGCGGAGTAGATATCCTAATGGCCTTCCCTTCCATTCTATTGGCGATAGTAGTGGTCTCAGTTATGGGCCCGGGTATTAAAAATGCCATCGTGGCAGTGGCAATTGTCGCCATCCCCTCCTTTACCCGAATCGTTCGCGCCTCGGTCCTTGCCGAAAAACAAAAGCAATATGTCCAGGCCTCTAAGACATTCGGCGCCAGCTCTTTTCGTATCATGTTTTCACAAATTCTACCTAATTGCATGGCCCCTCTAATTGTCCAGGCAACTCTAGGTTTTAGTGATGGCATACTTAATGCCGCAGCACTTGGCTTTTTAGGTCTTGGTGCTCAACCACCTACTGCTGAATGGGGAACTATGCTGGCAGATGCCAGACCCTTTATTGAAAGCAGCCCCTGGATGGTGACGCTTCCGGGAATTTGTATACTAGTTGTGGTGCTAGGATTTAACTTATTTGGAGATGGACTTCGAGATGCTCTCGATCCACGTTTGAAGAAATAATGAAATTATTAGAAGTAGAAAACCTCAGCATCAAGTTTCACACCCGTAAAGGTGTGCTCGAAGCGGTACGGGAAGTTAGCTTCTCCCTTGAGCAAGGTGAGACCTTGGGCATCGTTGGAGAATCGGGCTGTGGAAAAAGTATTACCAACCTGGCATTGATGGGCCTACTGCCAGATACCGCCGAAGTGACTGCTTCTAAAATTATTTTTAATGGACAAGACTTACTAAAAATAAATGAAAAAGAAT
>JABGVH010000067.1 GCA_018646195.1 Halobacteriovoraceae bacterium | reverse complement strand
TGGCGGCCAAGCGGCCAGCGGCCCCCATTCTTTCGATCATTTTAACCCCGGCAACTCCGAGGTTCTTGGCGGTTGTAGCGCCTTTTGAAAGGGCAGTGGCGACCCCACCTGTTAACATGGCAGATGGGATTTCTCCGATGATAAAACCTGCGACTCCACAAACTTTATTCATCGCCTGGCTGCAGTCAGCACATTCGTCACTCATAGGTTTGGTACAATAGGGAGCAGGTTTCCCAGGATTGGCCTTCTTATATTTTTCGGCCACGCCAGCACCTAGGAGGTGGGTGGCGGCATCTAGTGAGCCGACTCCATTATCCATTATGTCGCCTGCAGCGGTTAGGAGTGGGGTTGCTTCGACAGGAATATTGATGGCTTGACCATTTGGCTTCCAAGGGAAGGTTTTGGTCTTCATGATCGGAGCTCCGAATTCATCGGTTCCAGTTTGAACTTCTTTTTCGTATCCCACAGCCCATTGAGTACAGCCATAAGATTCGTTCATCGCCTTTCCAATATGATCTACGAAGCCACTCATAAACTTCTTGGCCTTGCCCATCGCCCCTGTAATTTTATCAGTCATTTTAACAAAGACATTGCCTTTTTTTTTGAGGCCTTTCCACTGGGAGCGGACATCTTTCAGTTCGCCCTCTAAGCGGTTCATATGTTTTTGGCGTTCCCGCATAATCTGGCTGACTTTCCGATTATGTGCTTCATCGTCGTCTGTAATCCAGCTCCAGGCTATTTTAGCCCCGCGCCAGGCATCCGAGCCGAGACTTTCTATTTTATTGGCGGCGTATTGCGCCCCCACAACTACTGCATCTTTAGCATCAGTAATAGCTCGGGAAGCGAAGTGACTTATTTTGCTTCCAATATTGACTGCAAAGTCGGCCATGGCATCGACTTTTCCACCTACGTAGGCGCCAAAACCTTTGTCATACAATTCATAAATTTCATCACCGATCGCCTCACCAATTGCCGGTAGACCTTTCTTGAAAACCCAGTTAACACCTTTCCAGATAATATCAACTAGGCCCCAAAGGTTTTGTAGGATTCCTTTTGCAAGATTACCAATACAATCACTCTGTCCCATATCGGTACATTTTTGAGCGTCTTCTGGTGACATACCAAGTACAGAACTAACCGCTGAGGCCATTTGCTTTTGAACAAAGCCAGGTTTGCCACTCTGACCTGCAGCTGACTGACCAGTTTGTTCCATCTTCGCATAAGTGCCTAGTCCCGGGATTAACCCAAAGAGACTGCGCCCGATATTACAGGCCATCTCTTTGGCACATTCGGCGGCATCGAGTTTTCTTTTCTCAACTGGTTTGTTCAACCCGCCACAGGATAGTTGTCGCGCTTTTAATTTTTCCCAGTTTTCTATAATTTCAGTTGGTGCGCCTTTTAAAAGGTCCATCTCCTGTTCTTCATTATAGATGGCACATTTTAAGAGCCCTTCTAGCCCGCCACTATCTGGGTCGAGACAGCGCTCTTTAAATTTCATATCGTCGTGAAATCCTTGGCAGTCAACGACGTCGGTTGGGTTTTCTTTATCTTTGCTTTTTGATTCTTGAAGTTCGTTTAACTTGGTTCCGTATTTGCTTTGGCGAGGATAAATTACCGGCTTGGCGGCCCTCTCCTTAAAGTCTTGGAAGTCTTCCAAGATTCTATTGGTGGTGGGGTCTTTTAACGGCTTATGAATACCCACCGCTCTGACCATCTCATCGCCTTTGCGATTTCCTGCTGCGTCTCTATTCCAGCAAAGACCTGATTCAGGATTGTAGAGCAGGTCAATTTTTCCTTCAATTTGTTGTTTTAGAAATGCTTCTTCTTCTGTGAGCTCAACATCCGCGCCGTTGGCATTTTTTTCTTGATCTTTAACGGCACTATTGGCTTCACCGTAACAATTAAGTGCAATGTCTTTTTCATTGTCATCCATAACGTGGACAACGCCTTCAACCACTCCTGCAGGACTTTCGCCAACGGCAAAGGCGTCCATGGGTAGGGAGGAAAAAAAGAGGACAAAACATAACGTGTAATGATGCAGTCTCTTAAGATTTTTCATAGCTTTCTCATCTCTCAACATTTACGTTCAATTATCTAGGCTGATATCCGATTCGATCCAACTGCTTCTTGTTCAGCTTCTTGCAATGAAACGATTTGATAATTTTATTCATTTGTTTAGCGAATTTTTTCTCATGCGCCTTAGTATGCAAGGTCGTCATGTGATACATTTGAGCATCGGCTTCACAGATAATTTTTCGCTCACTGGCAATCCATTCTTTACCGGCCAATTTATAGGACCAGGTATAATTGTGTGAGATTAAAACTCCTGTCCATTTTTCAACTACGTAAGGATCAAACTTTATGAGCTTGCCTTTCATTCCGTTGAGCCATTTTCTATGATCTTGTTGTAGCTTCTTCCAGGATTTGAATGCTATCTCAGGTGGGTACCAAACTTTGAGGTGACCAGTTGGTACGATCGATATGGTGGCCCGCCCGGCGCCTTTTAACATAGGACTTATAAAGGTCAGCGGAATTCCGTTTTGATAAAACATGGGAGTCCAACGATTGGGCACGTCTGCTACAACCGTGGCGGTTTCTAGATTGAAGTCATAGCTTTTAGCGATGGCAGTGCCGGCAAATAGAAGAACAAAACAGGCGACACTCATTTTAAAAATACTCATTGGATAACCTCTCAAGAATCCAGTTCTTTTAAAAATATTTTCAACTTCAACAGCAACAGTTGCAGTAAACTTATGTAGTTATAACGTTAGCTCTCGGAACCTCATCGACCATTTTGTTTAGATTCTTGAGCGTTCTCCTTAGAAAATTGTTTCTCTCTATCCAAATTAACACCATGCCAGGATTCTCTTTAGAGGATTATGGGGGGAAGTTGTAAGGCTTTAATATTGAAAGGAATTTATTTTTTAGGTGCTTGAAATTCCCAATTTGTGATGGCCTAAAAAATGGGCAGCCATGGTTTTTCAAAAAGAGAGGGACCTTATATTAGGCGCTTCAGCTATTATGGCTTTTGTTTGACTGTCTTTTTTTTAGGCAAATTGAGCTATTTGGAGAACTTCTCTGTCTTAATTTTAGACAGGTCTTTGAGGGAAAAGTCCGCCTGCCAGCCGTAGTGATCGCTATAATTCATGCGGGGCTGGTCAGCTGTTTTGAAGGTCTGCTCAAAACAGAGTCCCGCTGCTTTAATCTCGAAATGGCGTGAGCCAAAGAGATGGTCTAATTTTCCATGGTCGTGCTGATTGAAGAAGTTTGCCTCGGCTGAAGTGACGATACTCTGGTCGTAGTGACCCTGTGAGAAGCCCCCTAGGATACTGCCTAATTGGCGCCAAAGCTTGTCGATGGCGACTGGCTGAGGGCCAGTATTTAAATCCCCGCCGAGGATTACCGGGTGTTCCAGCGCCAAAAATTTAGTATAGCGGGCAATCTCATCGATCTGAATTTTGCGATGATCCTCATAGGATTCGCAGTCGCTACGGTCGGCAGTTAGGCAGTAATTGGCGGCTAGATGGGTATTGGCGATCCAAATACCTTTTTGACCAGGAACTTTGATTTTGGCCATATAAAGAGATTTAGAGGCCAGCACCTCTCCATCTTTAAATATATTGAGGAGGCGACCATTGACCGAGAAATTATGGCGTTTTTTGGCGACAATTGGATGTTTAGAGAGAATCATCAGTCCAGAATCGACATTCAATTCCTCTCCTTTGCGATTTATGGGAATTTTGATACCCCCACGCCTGTGGCGGTGAATTCCACTTTTGCCGCGGATCATATCTAAGACATGGGGATAACCGCATTTTTTAAGCAGTCCGCGGACGCTCATGGTCCAAGCTTCTTGAATAAGAACCACGTCCCAGTTTTTATTATGGGGGTGGCTAGAATTCTTTAAGACCTCACAGATCTCCACGGCCCTTTGGTTACTATAGGAAGAATTGAGGGGATCGGGTTTCATGTATATATTAAAGCTGGCGACTCGAATTGTATTTCCCGCCAGTGCTATACTTGTCCAAATGGTTAATATTAGAGCGATTATGTTTTTCAATGAACTCCCTTACGCAAACTGTATCGGGTAGTTGAGGAATAAAAAAAGGGGTCCAATCCTAGAACCCCATTTTTGACCCTAAAATTCTAAGTATTGAAAACGATTAGTATTGAAAACGAAAACTAGGGTTACTTCTATTTTAGATTATATTTTGATGCTGTCAAATTCTCGCAATGTTGCACTTTTTGACAAAATACCGTCATTCCTGTCAACGGCATTGATTGTCTAAATTTTAGTCTTAAAGTACCTTCGGCTGGAACCTAATCAAACCGGAGTTACTTATGAAGACCACTTTTTTAATTATCGCATTACTTTTTTCCAGCGCATCTTTCGCTCAAGACCTTATGGGAGGAGTTGTAGACTCTTCTGGACGTCAATTGGCATTAACTTGCGTTTCACAGAATAACGACGGCAATTGTGAAGAAATCGACGTGCTGATTAAGTACAATAAAGGCGAGCGGTTTGAGGCGATGACAACTCTGAGAGCAATTGATCCGGCAGATATTGCGGCCTTCGCTAAGAAACGCGCCAATCGCGACCTTAATGAAACTTATAGTGAAACAGCACTAATTGGTGTTGGAATTGGCGGAGCAGTACTCTGGGTTTCTGGAAGTGCAGTAGTTGGAATTCCAGCGATGGTAGTTGGCGGTGCAGTTGATATCGTCAAAGCACCAGTTGTAGGGGCGCTTTATCTGACTCATAAAATCAGCGATGTCTTTGCAAAAGCTAGACTTAAAAAACTAGTCAAGTTCATGATGAATCCAAAGAAAGTTGGCAAAACTAAAAAGACTCGCAAGCGTTATATGAAAGGTCTTTCAAGTGCATTCCGTAACTATTAATTAGAAGATAATTTGCAGGCAGCAATTTGGGTCTCCCTCGGGAGGCCCTTTTTTTTGGCAATTCTAGGATAAGTAAAAAAATGGCACAGCCGACAGGACTTGAACCTGTGACCTACGGATTAGAAATCCGTTGCTCTATCCAGCTGAGCTACGGCTGCGCAATTGTGCAGTGCCATTAAGGTTGGAACTTCATAGTAAATTAGAGGCTATCGAGGGCCTTGTCAAACAATAGTAAAAGAATGTTTTGTGTGAAAAGATAAGGAATGACTCTTAAAGGCCACACACTTAAAAGCCAAAGCGAATTGGCCCGGCATATTTGTTCTGGAGCGCCGACTTTCTACCATAGCTCACGCACTTCAACCGTTATTCCCTATGAGGTTTTGGAAGAGGCCTTCGGCGCCAATCCGCCTGAAATCGCAGATCTTGGGCATATTCCCGGCAAAATGAAAATTATCGATGGTGTTTTGGAGCTTTCCGGCGCGGTTACCTGGAAAGAGGCCAAGGCCTTTTGTCAGGCGCAAGGCTTCTCGGGGCAATTTATCGTTGATTTTGTCGACGATCATCTGCTCAACCCCCCTGAGGTTGGGGTTGCTGATGGCATCCAGCGAGGTAAATTGCTGCTTGCTGGCTG
>JABGVH010000200.1 GCA_018646195.1 Halobacteriovoraceae bacterium | reverse complement strand
AGAAAGTCCTGCCTGTAAAAGGGGGCGCAAGGGACCTGATTTAAAGGGGCTAGGCTAGCGGCAGATAGGCCGTCGGAAGATAAGATAATAGTGGTAGGGACGGGGTTTCCCTTGAGAGGAAGAGCACATTAGAGAGGCCTTATCACACTTGGCGGTAGAGCCTCCAAAAGGACTATTGGCGTACTCATCGTCGAGTCCCATGACATGCCCAAACTCATGCGCCAGGGTATTCACACTCCAAGCAGTTGACCATTTGGAGAAGTAGGGACCTCTGGTCTTTCCTCTCAATAGTCGAACACTGACGGCGGCCTCTCTTTTCAGATCGGCCAGGTCAAAGTCGAAGACCGCCTTAAATTGGTAGGGATTATTTTGGTCCCAAAGCTTGGCGGCACTATGCAACTTGCTGCGAAAGTTCTTAATTTCGTCGCTGGTAAACTGGGCGCTATTTTTAATATGTATGCGGGCCTTTATGACTACTTCACCGGCCTGGTTATTAAAGCTGTGATAGGCATAAGCTCCTGGATAAATTCCCAGAAAACGCATAGAGCTTTTAGTTTTGGTGGGGTCATTGACCGAAGAGTTAATATGCTGATCGACAACTTCAACATCCAGCGGATTCATTTGGCATTTAGTATTGTCTCTTATCAAGTGGCGTCTTAGCATTTTGCAAGGCAGGTGGCCCTTGCACTGGCTCGTCGAGTCCTTATCAAAAATTTGACGATAGAGCTCAACCCTTGAGACCTGCTCAAGTTTTGCCTGCAATGTTGAAGAGAACAGAAGGACACTTAGTAGTAATAATAAATTTTTCATAGGAGTAAAAGTTAGCATTTTACATTAGTGGGCAGCAAGGCTTAATAAGAAGAAAGCTTATTTTAAGAAGGGATTGACGTCAGAGGCATTAAAGTAATCTTCTGGGCGAGCGGCACGGTCTAGCTTTTTCTTACAACGAGAGGCGCCTGTGGTCTCTGAGTAATTCTTACCTTTTGTTTTGCGGTCTACCATATAGCATTGGCCGCCGACACCGTTCTTATTTTTAACAAAAACGTAGTCGATCTTTTCTTTTGTTTTGGGAGCACAACGCATCCTAGAGATTTGAATAGAGTAATTAGAAGGACCCTTTTCGGCGTCGACCTCGTAACATTCACCTTTGAATGGATTGTCTTTTTCGTCAATGATTCGCCAGGCCTTTATGACTTTCTTTGGGCGGCAACGATTCTTAGGAAGCATTACTACCTCGACTACCGAGCCAGCTTTTTTCAAATGGCGGCAGGTTCCACCCCAACCACTTTTGCGAGGCATCCATTCTGGTTTTTGTAATTCTTCACTGCATTCCTTATTTTTTAATTTAACTACATATTGACGACCTTTTGTTTCAGTATCGACCCGGTAGCAACCTTGCAGCTTTTGATCTTGGGTCGGATCAACCCATAGAAGTTCTACCTCTGCAGGTTTACATTTTTCCATGTCCGTGAATTTCATATAGTTTTCGCCACTAGTTTTACTATCAACCTCAGTACAAACTCCTTTTAAAGTCCGGGTAGGGAAAAAAATCGTTTTAATTTCTTCTGGGCGACATTTCGAAAGGCCTACTTTTAATTTGAATTGTTTCTCGCCAACACTTTGGCCAATCTCATAACATTCTCCTCCCAGACCGGATTTATCTCTCTCGAATTGATAGCCTGCAATTTTGGATTTGCAATGCTTTTTACTGGTAGATTTAACATAGCCGTCAGCTCCAAGTTTGGAATCGACGACATAGCAGTCACCACCTTCTCCAAACTTTGAAGGCACCCATTGATAGCTTAGCTCAGTTGGTTTGCATTGATCGTCTCTGGCCTTCTGGTTAAATCCTTGGCCGCCAGTCTCATCATCGACTTGATAGCAGCTGCCCCGCATATTATTTGGAACTCTAATCCAGATGTAATTTGTCTTCTTTGGTGCACATTTCTTCTTTTCGACCTTAATTACATACTGACCGCCATTTTGTAATTGGCCGATTAGAAAACAAATACCACCGGCCCCTTCGGGATTAGGGATCCAACGGCTTTCAAGTTCAGGTGGAGCACATTTCTCCTTTGCCATAAAACGGGCATATTTCTGACCACCAGTTTCAGTATCGACCTCGTAGCATTTTCCTCCCATGCCATCTTGGTAGGGGTGCCAGTGGAAAGTGGTAGCGGCGGCTTCTTTAGGGCGGCATTTTGCTTTTCCTACTTTTGAGTGGAACTTCTCTCCATTGGTCTCGCTATCGACTTCAAAGCAAGCGCCGGAAAATGGCGCTCGCTGGTCCACCATCCAAACAAAACTGGTAGTTTGAGCATAGGCCAATAGGCCCATAAGAAAATAGAGAACTAGCTTAAACATAGGTTTATTTTATCAGATAAATTGTTTTCGGTCCTCAGGAGTATCATTGCCTTGATTTTCTTTCTCAATTAGTGGAGGACAATCATCCTCTAACTTCTGAAGCTTATCACCTGAGGCAGTGATTTCTTCTATGCATTGGTAGGTATTGCGAAGAGACTTGATTCTAGTACACCTTCTTAGAATTTTACTCTGTAAGCAGTTTATTCTTTCGCTATAGCTTTTACTTGAGGCAAAAAAGCGAATGCTGGTAGGTTGGCGTTTGACCAGTCTGTTTTCCAGTCCACCGCGGATTCGAGTCGATACGATGATGGCGTAATAAAGTTCCATTGCCTTGTCACCAAATTTTGCCATGGCACATTGATCTTCCATACCCAAGCGTTTTTTACGATCCAAGAAGTGCCATTCTATAGGCCTTCTTTTCTTTAACTTAAGCTCGACCTGGCGTTTCGAAATGGAACAATTACAGAATTGATCAATCTCTTTGAGCATGGTGTAGTGAGACTCAATTTTCTGTTCGCTTAGTAGTCCAGGATATTGGCCCTTGGTGTAGGGGTGTAGAAGAATTTCTTTGATACAGCTTACTTTTTCAAGATCTAGGAAGGCCAGGAAAGGGTCTTCGTTGTAATCATCTCTAGCGACAGTTAGCGGAGGGACTAGAAAAGTTCCCAATATGGTGAGAAAAATTATACTTCTTCTTATCATGGTGGTCTCCGCAGGCTTCCGGATTTCCTTTCCATCTACTTGTTATTATACCCTATATTAAGGAAACCCCGGGGCCATCGCCAAAAGTGCCCCTACCAGGCTTTTAGGCGCGTAAGACCGTGGTTTTAGGTGTCCAAATGGCAGCTGTCCTGATAAATTATTTGCAATTTCACTTTTAGGAGAGTCAATGAGTTTATTATTAGAAGGCAAGAAAGCGCTTATCCTCGGTGTCGCAAATGACAAATCTATCGCCTGGGGAATCACCAAAAAATTAAAGGCCCAGGGCTGCAGCGTCGCCCTTTCTTATTTAAATGAGCAATTGCAAAAAAGAGTGGAACCCCTGGCCGAGGAAGTCGGAGCAGACTTTACTTTCGAGATGGACGTCACCAATGACGATCATTATCCTCAGCTCAAAAAGATAGTTGAAGAAAAGTGGGGAAAGTTCGATATTTTAGTACACTCTTTGGCCTTCGCGGATCGTGAAGACCTCAAAGGACGATTTGTCGAAACCTCTCGCAGTGGTTTTAAGTTGGCCTGTGATATTTCGGCCTTTTCATTAATTGGTCTCTCAAATACTTTAAGGGATTTACTAAATCCAGGGGCCTCAATAATGGCGATGAGCTATCACGGTTCCGTCGCGGTTTTAAATGGCTATAATGTGATGGGAGTTGCCAAAGCGGCACTCGAATCTTCCATGCGCTACCTGGCCGATGATTTAGGTAAAGATGGTATTCGTGTCAATTGTATTTCGGCCGGTCCAATTCGAACACTTGCCGCCTCAGGAGTTCCTGGGCTTCGTGACTTTTTAAAGCAAGTTGAAGCAAAAGCTCCCCTTAGAAAAAATGTAACTCAAGAAGATGTTGGCGGAGTGGCCACCTTTTTAGCGGCTGACTTATCGGCCGGTGTCTCTGGTCAAATTCTTTACGTGGACTCTGGAATGTCCATAATGGGCGCCTAAAGGCCCTCACTGCCCTGGCCAGAGAAGTTTTTTTCTAAACTCCAGTACCGGTTTCTCAACTAAAATATACAAGACATAGGCCAGAATGAAGGAGCAGGGATAGAGTAATGACCAGGATAACCAAGAGTTTCCTGGACTTCCAAAATAATTTGCTATTTTAACTGCTCCTAAAAATGCAAAGGAATGAGTTAGGTACAGAGAGTAGCTTAAAATACTAATACTTTTTATAAAGGGAATTCTCTTTTTATTTAAATAGCAAGTCGGGGAAGTTAGAGAAATTAAAAGTAACGCAAAAGAAATAGCATAGAAAGTGAAACTGAGAGTTGAGGCAAAAAATTTAACTTTAGTCCAAGAAAGTGCCGCTGTTAGCAGGAAAAGAATAGCAGATAATAGAAGTGTATAATTCGGTTTCGCTATCAACCTTTCCCAAACCCTTGGTTTAAAAAACTTAGCATAGGCCAGCAGTGTTCCAATCGCGATACTATCGAGTCTGGTATAGGTAGGGTAGAAAATATGTTCAAAATAAAGAGCGAAACCTTTTGAATAGTCCTCTAGGTAAACTAAATCAGGTCTGAAGTGGAGCCAATTATAGGAGCGAAGGGCAATCGCGCAGAGAATGGCACCAAAAATAAGGTAGGGGAATTTTTTAATTTTATTAAATTTTACCAATACCATAATGTAAATTGGAAATATTATATAAAAATGTTCCTCGACACAAAGTGACCAGGAGTGACTAAAATGAAGCAGACCTCCAATATTTTGTAAAAAAACTAGATATCTCCAATCAAAATTTTCGAGGCCATAAAATAGCATGTAGCAAGCTAATATGAGGTAGTAATTTGGCAGTGTTCTTAAAAAGCGCCGGGTACAGAAAGCTTTAAATGAAAAATTCTTGCCAGCAGCTAGTCTCGAGAGAACCTGGCCACCTATTAAGTAACCACTTAGTACAAAGAATATATCAACACCGAGGTAGCTAAGCTGGGAAAAAGCGCGAAGCAGGATATTATGTTGCTCCTTAGGAAAGTGATAGAACATAACGCCAATGATAGCGATAGCTCGCATAAGATCGAGGCCATAATCTCGCTCTTTTCCATCATCAATTTTAAAAAAAGAATTCATCATTACCCACAGTACATTTGTACCAATAATACCATAAGTTTGGGGGTGGAGTTATCTTAGGAAACTTTTAAGGATTTTAATAATTCTTCTTTCTCTGGGAAGGCCTTGCAGGCCTCTTGAATTAAGTCATCGACTAAATCTTCCCTTCTTTTTAATTTATAGGAAACTTCGATTAAGATGCGATAGACGGCCAGCTCTTTTACGTCGTTCTTTAGTAAGTCGTTTGCGACTTTCATAACTTCATCGAGGTTTTCACCTTGACGGTTTAGGATGTCGAGACGAAGAACTTCGAGAGCAGTGGTACTGCTTTCTTTTAATGCTTTTTCAAGGATGAAACGCGCCATTTTTAACTGATTGACATCAATATAGGCCTGGACAACTCCGGCAGTAATATGGCGTCCGCCGCCTGTTATTTTAATGGCCTTGTCGAGAACATCTTGCGCTTTATCTTGTTGCCTCTCTACTAATAGCCCGCGACCAAAAGCGATTAATCCATCGGCCAATTTAAACAAAACACGTAAGTCGGGTTTCTTTTGAACTTTTAATATTTCAAAGAATTCTAAGAGGTCGTCGTATTCTTTTAAGTTGGTTGAATAGGTAATCAGTTTTCCCAATTTTTCAGGATCGAGAGGGTAGTCGGCCAGAATTTTCTTCGATAAGAATGTCGAGAAGTCCATTAAGGCAATTGAAGTTATGGGGCTCTAGCTTAAGTCCTTCCATATAACTTTGCGTGGCCTCAGGGTTCATTTTTCTCTTATGGTAGATCAGGCCTTGAAAGTAACTCGGCATCGAGGTATTTGAAGGGCCCTCTTCCTTGGCCTTTTGGAGCACTTCTATAGCATCGACGTCTTTTCCTTGCCTGAAAAGTGCCTTGCCTTGCTCTAGGTCACTAAGGTACTCGCCACCAGTCATTTTTTTACTGCTAATCTCCACAATATTTTTTCCTAGGGCGGCCGGAATTATCGGTGGGCTAAAATGCAGGTCTATTGCCTGACTACTGATTTCACTATAGATCGCCGGGTTGACGATATCTGAAATAAGACAGAAAACGGTCTCGATCCTGTTGGGAAATTGCTGGATGTGAAAGTCTAGTAAACTGAGCCCATCAGAATCCCCAATATCGTACTCTGAAATTATAATTTCCGGTTGATTTTCTTTTATGATTTTTTCGGCGTCTTTGTAGCTTTCGGCGACAAAGATCGATTGCGAGGGGACCTGCAGGTCTCTAAAGAGCCCCCTAATGCTGGCACGAGAGGCCTCATTGGTTGCCACAACAAGACTCTTTTTAGAGCTGAAGAATTTGATTAAGGGTAAGTGTTTTTTATTGTCACCATCTAATTTCATTAGTGCCTTGAAGGAAAGTTTTATTGATCTTCATTATAGTAGGCAGTCGCGGTTTTATAAAAGGGAAAATAAGGGGCCTTTAGATTTAGCTAGATAGCTCATTCGATAGGAAATATTTAGTGGCAAAAAGACGTGCTTTTAACTAAATTGTAGGCAATTTAACCATTACCCGATGACCATTCTTTTTCCATTGTTTTGAGACGGAAGTAGAACTCTGAGCGATCTTTTTTGCTCTTAATTGTAGTGTCTATAATTTGCTTAAAAAAGTCTTTATTTTTTAGGTAGCTTTCGATTATCGGTTCTAAGTGCTGGTGGGTAGAGGTGACCTTAAAGATTTTTGTATAGAGCCTAATTATACCTTTATTGATCCCTGGATTACCTTTCTTGCCAATATAGGGCACAGACTTTTCTATAATTTTATAGGCCTTAGGCAGGTCGGAAACAGAGTTAACCTGCAGGTATTTTAAATTGGCCAATATCACTTCCTGGGGGTCTTTGGCCTTTGTTGCTAAGGCCCCCATAAAAAGAAAGGCCGAAAGGAATAGGTAAGTTGAGATGGCCTTTGTCATTTGATGTAGACTCCTATTAATACTCGGGGAAGACCCAATTGATCTCTAATGGGTTTCTCTCCCACATAGTCACTGATGTATTCTTTTTCCCCAGCTTTGACTTCAATATGGCCGTGCTTACCACCGGAGTAAACTAAGACGGCGCCCTTGGGCGCATTGTAGGCGTCCATTTTTCCCTGGTATTTTGGATCGCTCATCAGATTTCGGTAACCATTATTAGCTAGATGAGTCCCGGCATCTTTGGCAGATGCCCCGGGCAGGTAGTTATCAACCATTCCACCGGCCAGGAGTCCACGCTTGACATACTTATAACACCAGCCAGTAGGCTTGCTGGCGTACTTTTTATTTTTAGGGTCTGACCTTCTACAAATATGAGCATTCTTGCCGACACAACGGGTGGCATTGAAACGCATTCTCTCGAGCATCTTTTGAACTTCTGGGCGATTTGAATAATTATCAAATTCTGGGAATTTATTTTGGTATCGATCCTCAATTTGAACGTCAAATTGCGAGGCCAGATGGGGCTGGCATTTTTCAAGAAAACCTTTTAACGGCACAAAAGAGGGAACTTGTACTTTCTTTCCATCCAGCTCAATTTCTTCCCATCGCTCACCATCGCGAGGTATACAGCGGCCACCCCAAGGGGCAATTTCTGGTTCCTGCTTGGCGATACACTCTTCATCGACTGGGCCATTTGTAATGTCTTCCAGTTCATCGACGAACTCTTCCCCGCTGGGAATATGGCCGCGAATACCGCTTTCATGTCCCAGTTTGGCAAGGCGATTAACATTTTGTTCACCAAGTTTATTATTAAATTTTGTGGTATTACTTTGGTCTGTAGGGCATCCGCTAGCGAATAACATAATTAACAGCACAGCATTCCACTTGAGCTTTTGATTCAGCATCAGTCTCTAACCTCAATATCATTATAATCTTTAACCGCGTGTAACCCTAGGAAACTATGTAAGTCTTGGAAATTACTTGATAAACGGCAATTCCTGCTGCCCCGAAAAAAGGCCTATAAGCTAGCGCTGTTTACACGATTTGTTTAAGATAGAGCTAGGGCAAAATATGAAATACGGCACTTTGGTAATATTTATTCTTCTCAATTCTTGCCATCAGGCACCCCCTGAATCGCAAACACTAGAAGTTTCATTGGCGACGAATTGTCGCTGGCTGCGGCCAAAAGCACTAGACGATAATGGCAAAGGCAAGTTGTGGCAGCGTGAAATATTTTTTAAATTTATGATGAAAGTAGGTGGTAATAGTGAACACCATTGCCTGGGGCAAGTCATTTGTGATTTTGAAAAGTTAGGCACAGTGAAAAGGGATCTACATTGCAAAGGTAATTCATTTGGGGACTGTCCCAGTTTAACCGATTGCCTCGGGAAAGATCAGGTTTCCACTGCTGTACCGTGGTACCTGGCGACTTCAAAGAAGTGTTTTAAACATGACAATCTTAACAGGGTGCTTGAAAAGGGTCTCTCTAGTAATTTTTTGGAAGCTTGTCCTGAAAAATAAAAGCTACACCTTTTACTTTTAATTTCTCTACTTGGCGCTTAGTTTCCTCTCTTACTTCTTTTTTAAATGAATCCAATTCTTGCGCAATGGCCTGTTTTAATACTAAATCTGTTTTTAATAATCCTTTTCTCTCCAGCTCTTCAAGGCGTGGAGTTTTCTCGATGACTACAATAACCGAATTAGAATTCTTTTGAAAAAATCCAACTTCATAAAATTTTCCATGTAAATCAAGCTCGAGCATACCAAGGCGTTGCATAAGAACATCAAAGTAAGTCAGGGGGTAGCGATCAGTCGGTTTAAAATCAGCATGGGCCAACTGCAGTGTCAAAAATAGAATTGTCAATAATTTCAAGTTTCACCGGCCTTATTTTGGAGGTATAATAGGAACGTGATAATCAAAAGCTACCAATATCTATTCCTCTCTATTATTTTACTAATGCTTTCGAGTTGTAGCAAACATAAATCGCCTTCTAAAGATTACAAAGCGGCACTACCTGATGGTCGTTATAGCTTTGGCCTGAAAACATGTAGCGATGGCAAGCAGATAGAAGTTGTTGAAGAAACCTTTGAATTTGCAAAAGAGGTCTACGCTAATTTACTACTTTTCCCAAACACCAGAACCTCAATAGTCGTCAAACATCCGCAATTGAAGATGAAGGTTGAGACTAGTGGCTGCCGAGTAGAAGTCTTACAGAAGATTAGATATAACCAGGCAACCCGTTTTGAACTGGAGCCTTGGCAAACTGCTCGCTGGACTCCCAAAGGTTGTCATTTTAGTGGCAAGGTCGAAGGTAAAGGATTTAGATGGGGTGAAGAAAACCTAGCTCCGGCCGATACTTTTGCCTCGAGGACTCCGATTAAGGGAAAAGACCTAATTGCCAGCGCTGGAGAGTTCTATCCCAATCTTCTTCCCTGGGATATTCCCATTGTGATCTCGAAAGATTTAAAGGGTAATTTTAAGCTAACATTTTACTACAAAGAAGTTGTCGCCAAGGCCAATAAGAAAGCAGAAGAGGAAAATGATACTTTCGAGGAGTTTGGTCGCTATCTTTTTGGATGCCCGCTTTCTCAAGAGGGCTTTTCGTTACAGCTTATACCATCAAAATAATCTTAATCGACAGCACATTTATCTTTAAGGGTTTCAGCAGATTCTAGGTTTATAGTGTTGCCAACAGAATAAGTAACTTTGCCTTGAGATTCAAAATAGGTACGATTAATTATTTCCGAAAGGATTCCCATTCCAAAGAATTGGAGAGAGATCATTCCAAGAAAAACAGCAATTATAAAAAGTGGGTTTTTATGCGCCCAAACTCCATGAAAAAATTTCTGATAGAGAACAAAAAGACTAATAAGTCCACTTAGCCCCATTGAAGTGATGCCTACACCGCCAAAAATATACATGGACTTGGTTTGGTAGGCCCTGATAAACC
Organism: Halobacteriovoraceae bacterium; assembly: GCA_018646195.1. GTDB lineage: Bacteria > Bdellovibrionota > Bacteriovoracia > Bacteriovoracales > Bacteriovoracaceae > JABGVH01. The sequence goes on along the minus strand of JABGVH010000200.1, from coordinate 1,689 downwards.
AAATGAGAAATAGGTCCAGTACTACTTTAAAAACTCTGATGAATCCATATTTCGAAACACCTGCAACTCGTGGCCTATGATTGACCACACACTCTGAAGTTTTATAGCCTTCATTTTCAACCAGAACTGATATAAAGCGATGCATTTCTCCATAGAGAAATAAGTTTTTGACGACTTCTTTGCGGTAGAGCTTTAAAGAACAACCCATATCACTAAGGCGAGTTTGAGTAACTTTTCTAATAATATAATTGGCAATTTTTGAGATAAAAGTTCGTAGAAAAAAGTCCTGCCGTTTTTTTCTCCAGCCGGTTACAAAATCAAACCCCTCGTCTAATTTCTCTTTCAATTTAAAAATATCTCGAGGATCATTTTGAAGGTCCGAATCCATAGTGACGACAAAGTCTCCGCATGCGTAGTGAAAGCCGGCAGTGAATGCTGTGGACTGGCCATAATTTCTTCTAAAATGGACCACTTTTAAATAATCTTTTGTGGCAGCGACTTCATTGAGCACTGCTGCGGTGCCATCAGTACTCCCGTCATTGACTGCAATTATTTCATAGCTTGCCCCGTTCCCAAGGTCGGAAAAGGCCTGGTCAATCTCAGCAACCATAGCGTGAATATTTTCCTTCTCTTGATAGATAGGAAGAACAATTGAGTAATCAGTCATGCAGGCATTATAGGCGCCAAAAAATACACTAGCAATCGGAAATACTGTTAATTAGGGCGGTTTAAGAGTGGATCGAGAGTTTCGAAGATTGGCCTTAGAAAATGCCTACCAAGGGGGGTAATAATGCTGCCATCGGCCTCTGAGCTGATAAACCCTTCACGATGCCATTTTCCGGGCAGCTCCAGTTGGGGCTTTTGTCCACAGCTAAGCCTTTCAAATTCCGTTTCTAATTCTCTTTCTCTTTGAGTTTTAAGGTGGCCATTTATCCAAGGAATTTCACGCATCTCTAAAGAACGAAAGTATTTAGAAATGATAGGCTGATTCTGGGTCAGGGCATTGCCCCAATTTGAAAGCGAAGAGACCCCAAGGCCTATCATTTTTGATGCCTTCGTATCAAAGAAGCCGCTAATATGCCGTCCGAGGTTTTTATTTTGGGCAGCAATATGTAATTGTGAGCCATTTTTAAAGTAATGGCCCATTCCCTGGTAGTGGTAGCTGTCTTCTTCCAGGATTTTATGGCCTGTTAAAAAGAGCTCGAGCTTTTCTTCGTCACTAGGAAGTTTAAATTCGCCATAAGCTTCTTGGTGTCCTTTCTGCCAAGGCACATGTGCCAAGGGATAGAAGGCGACGGTATCTGGAGACATCTTAATGAGCTGGGAGAAAGAATTGGCCATTTTTTCAGGGTTTTGAAAAGGTAGGCCATATAACATATCACAATTGATATTTTCAAAACCGATCTCCCTAGCACTTGAAATTAATTCGGCCACTTGGAAGCGGGATTGTTCTCGATTTACGTTGATTAAAACGTCGCTATTAAAGTCTTGTACACCTATAGAGATATTGGTGAAACCAGCACCTGCCAATATTTTAAGAGATTCTGTTTGCTTGACTCTAGGGTCGCTTTCTAAATGGCCTCTAAAATCCGGAGACCTTTTGGCCTTCCGGAAAACGCTGTTAATTAATTTCTCTAATTGAAGAGGTTCAAGAAAGGTAGGAGTTCCGCCACCTAAGTAGAGGTTTCT
>JABGVH010000198.1 GCA_018646195.1 Halobacteriovoraceae bacterium | reverse complement strand
TTGATTGAGTTGAAAGCCACAGCGAGTGAGAACTTTTTCCGAACGCTCATTACCCGCCTTGGTTTGGGCAAAAACTGTTTTAAAGCCTGCAGTACCTGCCAATTGGCATAGGCATTTGAGGGCATTTGAGGTTAAGCCGGAATGTTTAGACGAGCACCAGTAGCCAACCTCACCGGCTGCCAAGTCGGCACTCTTTATGTCCATGGCACCTACCGGACTTCCTTCACTGTCGAGCAGTAGGAATACAAAGTATTCATTTTTAAGCCAACCGTTGCTTCCCCAGTTTAAAAATTCAATCGCTTTTTTTGGCAGGTAGGGTTGGCCCTTTAGGTTTTCTTTGAATAGCCAATCATAAATGAGAGATTCATTACAGATATTTGCAATCGCCTCAATTATGGTATTGCTAGCATCAATACTGTTTATGCTAACCAAATAGTAGGGGTTTTTATTTTTAAAATTTGTAACGGGAATTTTAAAGTTTTGAGGAAAATCGGGCTGCATAATTAGGCTTCTAAGACTTGTAGTAATTCCTTAACTCTTATTGGTTTAATTAAGGTAGCAGTTACACCAAGCTCAGCAGACTGATCTTCGGTTAAAACAGAATAGCCACTTAAAAAAACAAATTTTCTAGGCAGCAAATTCCTTGTTTTTAGAATTTCTAAAAACTCTAATCCGTCAGTATCGGGCATCCGTAGGTCGCTAACGATAGCGTCATAGTCATTAGATTCTAGCTGCAGTAGGGCTTCCTCGGCTGAAAAGGAAACATCTGAATCGACATTATAAAGGCTTAATACTTCGGAGAGCCCTGTGGCCAACGCTTGTTCATCGTCTACGACTAGTATTTTCATCTGAATGATTCCTTGAAAGTTGAAAGAAGTGTACCCGAAAATAGGTGTTGAAAAAAGAAGTTTTATAGACCAATTTGGCTCCAGTTATATTAACGACTTAAATAACAGTGCGTTTTACTTGGTATTTGGTTGATGAGTCTAAGCATGCCTTATTCTGACTCAAGATGGTCTTTCGATCTAGCGGTGAACCTTAAATTTATCTTAAGAATATAAGTTAAGTAACTATCTTTCTCATTCTTCATTTATTTCTGATTTGCTAAATTAGGATTGTTACCGGTAAAGTCACTGTCATGGAATATACACTCTACGGCATCCCAAATTGTGACACGGTAAAAAAAGCAAGGAAATTTCTTGGTGGGCTAGGCATCGATTATGAATTCGTAGATTTTAAAAAAGTCGAACCTAAGAAAAACTGGATAAAAAACTGGGAATCTTTCTTAGGTGAACTGCCTGTCAATAAAAGAGGAACTACTTTTCGAAAACTAAAAGAAGAATTCGAGAAGGGGACGAAGACTCAGCAAATATCTTTACTTCAAACAAACTCTTCCAGTATTAAAAGACCAATCTTAGAAAAAAGTTCAAAGGTCTTGGCGATAGGATTTAATGAAACTGATTGGAGTGAGTTTCTTTAATCGGCTTTATTGAAGAGCGGAGCAGCTTTGGAAACTTGAAAGCTTCCGCTAATTAAGTTTACCTTGTCTTTTGAAATTAATAATTTCCATTCACCTTCTTCCATTGCTCCCAAGGCAGAGTGATCGATCCAGACTTTGTCCCAACCTTTTTTGACTGTGAAGAAAAAGGACCTAACTGAGCCACTTGGTGAGGTCCAACTAAAATCAAGTTTAGTACTTTTTCGGTAAGGTATGCTCAATATTTGAACGACCATATCTTCGAGGGGGTTAATTTTCAAAAGTCTGCGAAACTCACCTCCGCTTTTCTTTGAACCGAAACTAATATGTTGCGGGCCTTCTTTAATCGCAAAGCGATTTAAATACAGCTGTGCGGATTTAGAGACGTTGAAATTATTTGAAAGTATTTTCTTTTTCTTGTCAAAAATATTTACCGTCCAGAGTCCTTCGGTCATCGGTTTATTTTGACCGTGGAATACGTAAGTGGTCGACCATTCGCTACTATATTCAAAGTTAAAAGAATTTTTTTTCCCATTTGGTGAGATAAATTGATAAATAAGTGTCCTGTTCTTTGGATAAGAAACACCCTGAGTCCATACCGTCATATTCTCTTTTGGGTTAATATTTTGTAAAACCTTAAAATCCTGTCCCACTATACGAACACCAAATGCCATTCTCTTAGGTCCAAAAGAATTAAGGTCACTAACCGACATACCTTTCTTATCCTCGTATTCAAATCCCTCAAGGTTTTCTACAAAGCTCTGATTCATTCGGATAAACCATGAGGCCACTAGCTTACGATATTGCTCAATTCGATTTGGGTACTTACTCGCAATATTATTTTTTTCAAATGGGTCTTTTGAAATATCAAACAACTGGGGTTTTGGTTCACCAATTTTTTGCGCTATAAATTTGAATTGGCCATCCCTTAGACCCCATTGTTCCGGGTTAATATTTTTATGAAAGTAGTGAAGTCTTTCTGGAGAGTCAGAGAAGAGGCTTTTGCCCATTAAACCAGAATCACCAGTACCAGTTAAAGAGAGTAAGGTCGGAAGGTAGTCGGCCAATTCTCCTCTCTTAGCCGAATAGAGACCGCTGCCTATATTTTGAGAGAAGTCAGTGACTAATAAGAAGTTGCGAATATTCTCATCATAGAGGTAATTTTTATGAGTAAAGTTTCTTTTATGACGTTTTCCAAAGGCCTCGCCATGATCCCCAGATATCAATAGAATTGTATCCTCTAAAATTCCAAGTTTCCTAAATCCCTCTATTAATCGAGCGAGCTGGTAGTCGGTATAAAAAAGTGATTGTCTATAATGATCCCATTTCGACTTGCCGTTATATGGTGTCTTGAAGCCAACTGGCGCACCATAGGGGTGATGAGTTGTATTTGTTAGCAGCTGTAAAAAAAGTGGAGACCCAGGGCTTTTGTTTAACTCGTCGGCGCTCCAGCTTAGGGCCCTATCAACAACTACCTTTTCGTCGATTCCCCAAGAGTGGATTTGATTTTTCTTTTGAAATTCTTTTGACTCGACTTCAGGATCGTATAATTTATCAAAACCTAAGTTCTTATAAAATACACCGAGGTTTTCAAAGTCCATATACATTGCAGAAAACCAGCCCCCCTTATGGCCCTGCTGCTTCAGCTTGCTAACCATGGTAGGACCTTTATAAGCATGTAAAAGTTCACTATTAACACTGCCCCAAGTAATAGTCGGTCCACCAGTCATAATCGGAACATGAGACCGAGTAGTCGCCGGGAAATAATTATAAATATTATGAAAGGCAACTGAATGCTTCATAACGGCCGCAAGATTAGGAGTCTGTACAGGGTCTATTTTTCCCTCAGGAAATAATTGATAGGCTCCAACAGATTCAAGTATCACAAAGATAATATGGGGCGCCTTCTTTTTACTTTGTCTGGCCTCAATAAAAAGTTTTAGTTTCTCCTCCAAAACGGGATTTGAATAAGCGGAGCCATAGCGAAGAGACCTTATATCTACCTTATATGGGTCGAAATCCATTTTCGGTGTGTCTTCTTTATGGTGATAAGCGAGTAGCGAGAAAAGGGGGTGGTCATTGACGTTCTTGCCATCGATTTGTAAATTAAAAAACATTGTCGCAGCTAAGACCGTGACAAAAACAATTCTTGAAACCTTGCTGATCTCAAAATGATTCGCCTCCTGCCTCAGAAATTTATTTAGTAAAAAAACGATACTACCGAGACTTACTAGGTTAAGAAAAAAAGCAGGTCCAAGCTCACTCAAAAATGATCCAAGATAAACTTTTGAATCCTCTATCCTGACACCCTCAGAAAAACTTGTAGCGAAATGATCGTAGAAAATTCCGAAAAAGATCTGATTCAAAATGAGATAGAGGCCTAGTCCAGAGAAACAAAAGAGAAAGCAGGTTGTACCCCAGCTTTTTTTAGACAGCAGCATATAAAGAAAGGCAAGCCCGAGAGAGACTAGAATATTTTGTGGTTGGGCCAAAAGCACTGCCAGGAAGGTAGAGCTATCGAGCATGCCTTTTAAGATAAAGACATTTTCCCATTGCAGTAACCAGTAGAAGCAAAAATGAGCTACTGCGATACCTATTAATTTCTTAGTTTCAATTTTTCCCATTGCTTAGATTTTAACTTATTCTTCAAACCTAGTAAAAAACCTTTTGTCAGGTCCTGGGCGGTTGAGAAGGCGAGGTCAAATTTTGACTGCTTGGTGCCTTTTATAATATGCCGGCATTCCTTATTAAAGGAAGAGGAGTCTTTAGCGTACTTGGCGTGATGGTAACGGTCAGCTTTTTCGTTGGGTATAGTGACTGGGTCCCAAAAAGTCAGCTTAAAGTTAGGGAAGTTTTTATGTTTTGGTCCACCTAAAAAATATCCTACTATAATGAGTCGGTCATTCTTATTAAGATCGATGAAATTAGAATGGGAAACCAGGTCTTGCAGTATATGTAATGCTTTCCCTAGGTAGAATAATGCGCTCATTTGGTTATTTCTATATATAAAACTTAAGGCCTTCTTCTTAAATCTTAGAAAGCTTTTTCGGCAATCAGTTAGCGCCACAAAATTCGATACGCCTCGGTTGCGGTCACAGTGAAGTCCTGCCTTTTTAACCATCGCTGGGTAGTAGTCGTGACTAACGTTGCCGGTGAGTATCTGGCGAAAGCTAATATAAGAAAATCCCATCTTATCAACCACTGGATGGGTGATTTTTGAATGGATGTCCCAGTTCAAACGGGGCTGATTTCCAGTTACGGAGCTGAATCCAAAGAGCGTGTTGGGTAAAAATAAAAAAATAAATAAGAAGACTTGTTTCATGTTCAAATTATTGAAAACTGGTTAAATTTCACAACAGTCACAAAAATACTCTATAAAAATTTCCCTGTCCATTCGTCTTAAAACCATAGAGACGAGCTGACTTATGATCTTTTCATCACAAAGGAGCGGAAATATTGACCTGTGCGCCATTTAGCCCTATAACTCATCAAAATTAATAAAACAGTCTGGAGCCTGCGCATGAATTTATTTCGTCTTGGAATACTTTGTATTCTTTTAATATTCTCAACCCATTCGGTATTCGCCAAACCAGGCGGAGGATCAGGCTCTGGCTCCGGAAGCGGAAGCTCGAACGTTGGAAACGGTAATAGCGGAAACGGCGTAGGTAATACAGGACCCGGTAATCAAGGAAACGATTCAGAAAACGGCAATGCCGGCGGCGAAAATGCCGGCCAAGGCAGCGGTTCTGGTTCAGGCTCTGGAAGCGGACATGGTTCTGGAAGCGGACATGGTTCTGGTTCAGGAAGCGGTCATGGTTCTGGAAGCGGACATGGTTCTGGTTCAGGTAGTGGTCATGGTTCAGGAAGCGGACATGGTTCTGGTTCAGGAAGCGGTCATGGTTCTGGAAGCG
>JABGVH010000195.1 GCA_018646195.1 Halobacteriovoraceae bacterium | reverse complement strand
AGAATATTCACCTCAAGCCGCTCATGAAGTTGAAGGTAAGTTGGCAGCAAACCAAACCTTTACCTTTAATGGGAATTCTATTACTTCCTATAAGTTTGACGCCAAAAAGACGCATATGGGAATTTTTGCAGGGTTCGCTCTACCTATGTTTCGGCTTTGGGGAACATATTTTCTAAAGTCTGAAATGGAAGTGGACAAAATTAGCGGAGACGAAATCCTTCAAAAGGGAAACACCTTTGAGGGCTCCGGCTACTCTTTAGCACTTGGCTATACAGGACTGCCCTTCGTTGGCATCAATTTTGAGTTTCGAAACTTTAAATGGGATCCTGAGAGGCCTGCCAGTGGCCATAACTACACAGCAGAGTTTGAAGCAAGCGAGTATTTTCTAAGTGTTAGCCTTCCTTTGAACTTCTAAGTTAATTGATAAAAAAACTAAAGTATAAGGTGGGTTTTACCGATAAGTACTTGTAATTGAGTCTATTAACTTAAACCTGAGAAAGAGAGTTCCAGATGGATTGGTCATTTGCGGTAAAAGGGCCTCTTCGTCGCTTAAGCTATGGGATTTTCTTTATTTTGGGTGCCATTTTAATTGGACTTATTATTTCGAATTCATCACTAGTCATCGACGAGAAATACTATTTTGGGCTTCACGAACTTGGATCCCATTTTTTAAACTCTAGCGCGATGGTGGTTGGAAGTGTTCCGGCAACGGAAGGGATCTCTAATTTGGAGTCCGGTACACCAGGATTGTTTGGGCTTGCTTTAAATGGCCTTCTAATACTTTTACCTTTAGATTTATCAATCCCAGCACTTTGGATAATGCTAGTAGGAGGGATTTTTCTACTACTGAATCTTTACCTCGTTAAATTGGTCGCTGGGAAATTATCTGGCCAGTCTTTTTTCGTAGTTACTTTGGCAATGTTCTTTACTTTGATCTATTTTCCACTCTGGGAGCAGGGTGTTGGTGGAGTTGAATCGGCCATAAGCTCCTGCGTTTTTTTAGGGCTCTTCTACTTTATACGCAGAGTAGAAGAGGAGGCGTGGCCAGGTTATCTAAAAACCCTATATTGTATTTTTTTAATTGGTGGGCTGGTTAGATGGGAAAATATTTTCTGTCTAATATTACTAAGAAATTATTTAATTTACTCTCTTCCGATTTATAGTAAGTCTGAAATTGGCAAAAAATCATTAATTTTTATATTAGCAGGTGCCTCGGTCGGGTATATTGTTCCACATCTACTATTGGGTTTTGAGGTTTACAAATTAAGCTACTTGCTTAAAGGTCTTTCTAATATTTTTGAATTGCTAGTCTACCACCTGTATCCACTCTTAATTTTTTCTGCAAGCATTTTCCTTATTAAAGGTGATGAATTTACTTTAAAGCCCATGGGGCAGCGGGTTTTTAAAAGAGATGAGTTTTTTTGCTGGGTTGGGGTACTATTTGGAATTTTCATAATACAATGGCCGGTTTCTCTCATTACCGGTGAGTTGACATTTTTATCGGGAGGTCGACCAGGTGGTCTCATTACAAGCGCAATTCCTTGTTTAGGAGTAGTCGCTGCTTTAGGTCTCAATCAAATCAGAAGGAGTTTTGGAACCTTTGTAGAGAACACAACTGCCCGTAGAATCGGTTTGGTGATTTTCTTTTTTGTAATGTGTCCTCCTCTATCGGGGATAGATTTCATGAAATTTGTGAACGGTGACTTTCGAGGTGAGCAAAAAAGCAATATTCTGCTTGGTCGTCATATCAAGAAAAATTCCAGTAATAGTATTATCATTTCAGTAGGTAAGACCAGTGCATTACCGTATTATAGCAAAAGAAGATCTGTATTTGTTTCACCTAGCTTAACAGACGATGAATTTTCTAAACTTCTGAAAAATTCTCATGTTGATTTATTTACTACAGCATCTTTATTCTCTAAAAAACAGTATACAGTATTATATCATAATGACTTTAGGAGAATTTCAAATGGTCCATTCTTTAAAATAAAAACTAAAGACAGAAAAATATATTCAGGATTTTGGACCTGGAGAAATAGGCGTCCATCGTCTTTGTTTGATTAACTAAATGGCATTGAAATACCACTATGTCCTAGTTGTGATTTTGAGAGTTTTAGACAGTACGGAAATCTGTCTGTTAGCATCTTAATATGAGAAATAATTCCAATCTGTTTCCCGCGGCTCCTAATAGACATAAGGACCTCGAGAACTTCCTCAATTGACTCATGGTCGAGAGAACCAAAACCTTCATCTATAAAAAAAGAGTCTATCTCAGTTTTACCCCTAGTTAATTCGGCCAGAGCAAGTGCCATCGCTAGACTTACTAGAAATATCTCACCTCCTGAGAGAGTCGATATTTTTCGTTCTAGTCCGCCTCCCCAGAAGTCAACTATGTAAAAGTCCATTTTTCCTGATTGGATCTCTTTCTGTCTAATTTCGTAACGACCGCTACAAAGCGAGGAAAGTTCCATATTTGCTTGGCCAATAAGCTGGTCTTCAATTAAGCCTAATGCAAAATTTCTAAATTCATCTTTACCAATGACGGCTGCAAGATTATTTAAGTCTCGAAGTTTTTCTTTTCTCTTTTTTATGTCACGAAAAACTACTTCCTTCTCTAGTGCTTTTTCATTATTTAGCTTTAAGAGAGTCTCTATTTTGACAATATTGTCATTTATACCTTTTAAATTATTGGACAAAATATCTAAGTAAGGCGTGGCCACTTCGTTTTTATAAAAACTTAAATAAGGAAGTATGTTTTCATTTAAATTGGTAAAGTTTTGATTTAACTTAAATAGTCCGTCATTGAACTTTTTTGCCAAGGAGAATTCTTTAGTTGGCCCATCACTTAAAGGTACTTCTAATTCATTTGTATGGGACTTTAGCTCTTTTTGGGAGTTAATTAAGGAGAGTTCAATATCTTTAATTTGTTCGGCAATTGTACTCAGTTGGCCTTTTTCTAAGTCCCTTTCTCTTTCAGATTCCCTTAATGCAACTGCCATCTGGTCTTTTTGAATCCTCTGCATTTTTAGAATTTTTTCCTTTTCAGTTAAAATTTGAAGAGGAGTACCTTTCGGGCATAATTTCTTCAGTAGCTTTGTTTTAGTTAAGATTTTTTCTTCAAGCTTAGAGATTAATTCAGATGAATTATTTTTCTGCCTTAGACTTGCTGCTAGGTCCTGTCTATAAATATTGGCCTTTTCTAGAAGTTTGGAGTTCAGCTGTTGTTTGTGAAATTGCTCCCTCGCGCCTTTTAAATGGCAATGGCCATTTTCGTAATAATTGATTTTATCAAAAACAATACCCAATTGGACCCATTTCTGAATAAGGTCTTCCTTTAAAGAAGAAGTATTTTTAAATTTATCTTTCTCTCTTTTTATTGAAAAGTTTAAATTAGAAATATTTTCTTGATAGCTGTCTTTGATAGCTAATAAATTTCCATAATTTGCTTCGTCAAGCAAGGCCGTTTCTAGTTCTTTTTCTAGTTGGGTGACTATTGTTTCAGAATATTTAATTTTGTTTCTAATTAGATCTAATGAAACTTCTGGAGAAGGGGAGTCAGGTTGGAGCTCCTTGAACCAGTTTTTAAGCGCTCTCAGTTCTTTTTTAAGGTCGACTTGTTCATTTTCAGTATTAGCTATGTCTTGACGTTTTTGAAGGGCCTCATCTTCGTTAATACGTATATCCTTCAGCAATGAGACGTGGCGCAGGTTAATTTTTTTATTGATTTCTTTAGTTGAAATAGTGAATTTTTGGTTAGTCTGATTGTCACATACGGGACAATTCCCCGTAGTGTTTAACTCCACCTGCAATTCTCTTATGGCATTGCTGCGTTCCTGTTCTTTAATTAACAGCTCTAAATGTTTCAGACCCTCTTTGCTTAGCTCTGAACATTGTAAAATATTATTTAGCTTATGATTCTTGTTTGCGATTAATCCAGTTAGGTTGGTAAGTTTTGTTTCCAGGTTGAGGTATAGCTGGTGTTTCTGATTGGCCAAGGAATAACTATTATTTAACAGATCTAAATCATTTTTAATTGTTGTTATCAAAGCACGGAGAGGGGCTAGAGTGAAAGTATCACCATTGAAATATTTAGACTCCAAATATTTTTCATCAATTTCATTGATAGATTTTATCGTTAAAAGTCCATTCTGCTCAAGTGTCTTTTGGTTCTCCGAAAGTAAATCTATAGTTTTTCCACTAATTTCTATGTCTAAATCAAAATTGTTAATATTCTTTAAATCTTTTTCAAAGGTTTGTAATTGGGGAGTTGATAATTTCGCTAAGGGGTTGGACTTAGAATAATTTGAAGATATTTTTGCAAACTCCTCATTTTGTTTACTTGAAAGTTCAATGTTTTGTAAAAGAACCTTTGTTTTATTTGTGAGGCCTTCAAAATTAGTTTTTTCTTTTTCACTTTGGGATAATTCTAATGCGACTTCTGCACTGATCGCTATGGCCTTCTGTAATTCTGGCCTACGAACAGAATACTCGGCTTCTAATAGTTCCACTGTTTTTGTGTATGCCAGTAATTTTTCTAATGATTCATTACAAATTGTAGTTAGGTGTCCAACCTTCTCAGTATGTTGGGATTTTTTTAATTTAAAAGATACTTGCTTTTTCAATAATTGAAATAGGTCTTCTATGACACCTTTCAACTTGATTAATAACAACTCTCTTTTCACCTTTTCTTTTTTAATATTTAGTTTTAGTTTTAATTCTTTTTTGAAGTTTAATGTTTCATTTTCAGTATAAAGCGATAGCCCTTCAATTTTTGCCTCTAGTAGGTTGAATTCAACTTTAGTTTCGGAGGTTTTTCGACGTAATTCCTTGCTTAACCTGGAAAGATCTTGACCGCTATAAAGCTTTTCCAGGATTGATTTCCTATCGGTGAAAGAGCTCGTTAAGAACTTTGAAAATTCTCCCTGGTTTAATATTATTGTTTTACAGAACTGATCATAGGAGAGACCAAGTATTTCGTCAGTATTCTTTTCCAGTAATATCCCGTTCTGGTAAAGTAGTCTTTGTGGGATTGGGCGCTTAATATAATCCCCGTTTTTTTTCCTAAGCTTGCATTTCCAGGTAGCTCTATATTTGTTTCCAGAGTGTGTGAAAGTAAGGTCGGCAGACCCTTCTTTTTCACCAAGTGTTACAAAGTCTTGAGAGTTTAGACCTTTGTAGTTTTTCCCATAGAGAGCTAAAGATATAGAGTTAAGTATTGACGACTTCCCAGAACCCGTGGGCCCTGTAATTGCAAACAAGTCCTCTTGGGAAAGGTAATCAAAATCTATGAAATGTTTTCCTTTCATTGAAGTGATATTTTGAATTTGAAGAGAGTTTATCTTCACTGAACGCCTTCTTCTAAAACTTGGACGTCTTCTAAAAGCTCTCTGAATTCTTTCATTATTTTGGTTGGAATATTTTTCGAATCAGGGAATTGTTCATTGTAAAAGATCTCAAACATTTTTTCAGTGCTGGCCATGGTAGAAACGTCTAAATTGAAATTTTTATTCATTCTCTTATTTGGTAGCTTTGGGATAAAGGAGACAAGTTTCCAGTTAGTATCTTTCAGTAATGTCCTGATATTGTCGGCCATGTTAGACCGTGCCTCTTGTAATTCAATTTCTATATTCAAAAAGCCTTCTAGTGCATTTAAATTGGGAAATCTTTCTAAAAATTCTGCTAGCTCATTAAGGTAATTATCATCGGTTAGTTTGAGTGTCTGCAATGGTCTAAAGGATGGAATAGACAAAATTTCTTGAACAAGCTCACCTTTGTCCCAGCTTAAGACTGATACCGATTTTTCTTCGGTCTCTGAAAAACGTAGTGGAATCGGTGAGCCTGAATAATATGCAATGGGGTTAGCTTTTTTTATAAACTGGGGTTTATGGATATGACCTAAGGCCAAATACTCAAATTTACTTGTAAACATACTGAGGGGAAGGGATTCAAGGCCAGATAGGTTTAGACCTTGTTCGGAACCTGCGCTTTGAAAACTTCCTAGCAGATGGTGGGTCATTAGAATGTTTTTTCCAGAATGTTGCTTTATCGCTTTTTCTATAATTAGTTCTAAACATTTCAAAAAATATGCTGAGGTTTCTTTGTTTTCATCGTCTTCCTCAATCCCCAATTTTTCTGCACACCAAATTATTTCATGTATTCGAAAGAAGGGCAGGCAGAAAAGGTTTAGTTCTGTATCTAGCTTAAAATTAAAATTATCGAGAAGGAATTCTCCGCCCTGATTGATAAGAGGGCCGATTAAAAAGATATTATGCTTATTTAGAAACTCCGAAGGTGCAGAGAGATGCCTTGCGGAATCATGATTACCTGCAATTATATAAATTTTACATGTGTTTAGTTCAGAAAGAGTTTTTAAAAAATTATAGAAAAGGTCAATGGCCTTTGCTGGGGGAGTTGGTGTATCGAATATGTCGCCTGCAACAAGTAGGTGAGTGATTTTTTGGGTTTTAACGGTATCTATCAACCATTGTAAAAATTTTTTTTGTTCATCTAATCTAGATTCTTTAAAAAGCTTTTTCCCAAGGTGCCAATCTGATGTGTGTAAAATTTTGGTAAGCATAGTTCCCTTTGTTATTTGTATTATGGTTTTTTCTTATTCCTTGATGGGGTATTTTGCTTTGGATTGTCTTGTGAATTGTTTTGAGTGTTTGAATTCGGGGACTTTGACCTAGACTTGTTATTGCGATTCCTGTTTCGGTTTCGGTTATGGTTTCGCGAGTTTCTGTTTTTGTTATTGTCAGTTTTGTTCTCTTTTTCTTTATCGGAACTGTCTTGGTATTGAAATTTTTCATTTGATTTTGTTGCCGGAGCATCTTCTTCTTTTTCATCACTATAGTTACTGTCTACGGGGGACTCTTTTACTTCAAGTCCTATGATTGTTGAAGTCTCATTTGTTATGTGACCTAGGTCTTGTGGGAGTAGCCAATTTTCAGGCAGCTTAATATCGGTGTCGTATTGGTTTATAGCATACCTTCTAATCTTTCCCTGTTCTGTGATCATATCGAAACGTTCGTGAAGTATATGCAGTTTTGTAACTTTACCGCGATCTCCATTTTTTACTTCTAAGAATGTACCTTCTTTAGGGAGAAGTTTTCTTTTGGCCCCGTAAACTTCGTCTTCGTATTTTATACAACACTTTAGTTGGCCACAGACGCCATTAATTTTACTGGGAATTAATGCTAGATTTTGATTCTTGGCCATCTTTATACTTACGTTGCCATAATTTTTTAAAAACGATGAGCAACAAGTCATGAGACCGCAGGCGCCAACTCCACCTAAAGCGGCGGTTCGGTCCCTGACAGAGATCTGTCTTAATTCTATTCTCATTTTTAATTCACCAACGAGTTGTTTTACTAAATCACGAAAATCTACTCGTGAAGGAGCATTAAAATAGAAAACAGCTTTCTTCCCGAATTGGACAAATTCTACATGGGTAACTACCATCCCAAGTTTTAGTTTCGACACTAACCGTATGCACATTACTTCGGCTTCGTGCTCTTTTGCCATATAGCTTTTTTGTTCTTCAATATCTTCGCCAGTAGCAACTTTTGAAATGCTTTTTACTGGTAACATATTTTTTTCGAAGGGGACTATATATGGAAATGAGTTGATGTAACCTACGGTCATTCCTCGGTCACTCATGGCCAAAACTTTTTGACCGTAACTGAAAATTCTTTTGCCAGTTAGGAAAGGGAAGGATTTGGAGTTACCTGGAAAGCGAACCCTTACAAAAGTTAACGGTTCACCATCTTTGTATCGTTGTTCTTTACTATTCTTAGAATGAGTAGAGTTTTCTTCTTTAGTTACGGATTGAATAGAAGTATCAATCTGAGATTGACTTTCTTCTTGATTCTCCCCTTCAGGAGTATTATTGTGCATAAGGACAAATGCCTTGTTAAATTTTAGATTTCTGCCCTTGAGGGCGATTCATGGTCTCTATTTTGACGAGGATTGTCTAGGTTGAGAGCGCTAGATAAAGGCCGATATTGAGGCATTTATTAAGGACATAATTCGTTCCGATGCTGGATTATTATAGGCCTTAGATTTTTGATACCAATTTAATTCATGCAAAAATTCTTGTTTCTCTTGAAAGCTTTGCTTGGAGTTCCTAACCCCTTCGATTAAGGCCTCGACTAGAAGTTCTTGTGTTTTTAAATTTTTACCAATGGCGTTATAGAGGACATAGGAAGATTCTGGCCCTTTGATGTAGCTAGAAAGTGCTGAATAGAGCTCTGGAGATTTTGCTTCTAATTTGGCCTTAATAATTTCAACTGGTTTTTTGAGTCCTTCGTTTTTAGAGACAGTTGACGCCTTAACCGTCAGCTTTATCCAGCGGCTTTGAATGGTCGCTAAATAATGTCCTTTAAAGGGGTCCAAGAAAAAGATGCTAGAGGTAGTAGGGGGGTCTTCTAGGAGCTTTAAAAGCTTATTGGAAAGGTTTTCCGGGATCAGGTGAGCATCTTCTATAATTACAAAACGCCTCTTCCAAGAATAAGGGGAGTATTCCATAAAAGTGAAAAACTCTTCGAAGTTATTGTCTTCGTCTAAATCATCTTCTCTTTTTTGATTGGTGTATGCTTTTCCTTGAGAGGATTTTATGTAAAGAACGTCAGGGTGATTAACTGAATAAGGGCTTTTTTCAAGCTCACCAATTGTACTTAAAAACTTTCTGATAAAATCTCTTAATGATTTTTGTAATTCCGTCTGTTCGGTAGCTTGGTCAGGGACTATACGGTAAAAATTGGCCATACTTCCGGCCTGATAGCGGGTCTTTAAAATTTCTTCTATTGGTCTCAAGCTGACTTGCCTTTTGCTAATAATTTATCTAATTCAAGGCAAATTTGCTCAAAGACAGAATTAAAATCTTTCTCTCCGTTAATAACGGAGATTCGATCAGGAAAGGTTTCTGCAGCTTCTTCATAACCCGCAATAAGATTTTGATAAAACTCTTTTCCTTGTGACTCAAAGTAGTCCTTGGGGGCATTCCGCACAGTTTGGCGTTTTTGAGAAGTATCTAAACCAATTTTAATATATAGGGTGAGGTGTGGCACAGTCGATAATGGAAAATCCTGGTGTAGCCTCAAGACTGTTTCCATTCCCAGTCCTCCCGCTTTGCCTTGGTAGGCAAAGGTACTGTCGATGTAGCGGTCATAAATGATGATAGTTCCAGGGATTTTTAATTCTTTTAATGTGACTTCGCTTAGTAGCTGGGCCCTTGAGGAGGCAAAAAGGTGGGCCTCTGCTATTGGGTGTATTTCGGATTTGCTTTCAAGTATTGCTTGACGCAATTTCTCCCCAAACTTAGTTCCACCTGGTTCGCGCATTCTGATCACCCTAAAGCCTTTTTGCTCTAAGTATTCGATCACTTTAACTATTTGAGATGATTTTCCAGCACCCTCTATTCCTTCAAAGCTCAGGAAATAGGAACCTGGAAATGCTGGGGCGCGAAATGATGCCAATAGGTCTGGATTTAGTTTTTGCATGCCCATTTTTATCATAATTGGGCCGATCATGTCTTTAGAATTTGCCCAACTATTACTCTTCTTCTTCTCCATCTACAAAAATCAGATTATCTTCTTCATCAGCAGCAATGAAGCGCTTTGGCTTTTTCGTTTTCTGGGATCTCTCATCACCTTCATAAAATGGATCTTCTTCATAGTCAGGGTCCAGTGTTTCTTTTGAAACCTTTTCCCTAATAGGGTCTAGCTCAACAGGGTCTAAACCGTCGTCGTAATAATAATCATCCTTTTCCTTAGCAGGATTATCTGCCAATGGTTTGCGTGCTTTTGTATTTCTGAAAGATTTTGACTTTAAGAAAGACTTCGAAGTTCTTGGCTTAAAGGCGGGGCGGCGATTGATTCGGCTGGCCTTATTGGGTTTAAAGGCAGGTACCCTTTTAACTTTAATTTTTGGGCTGAATACTTTGGCCTTGGTTATTTTATTAGGCGCCTTGTTGGTTTTTTCTTTTTGGAATTTGGCCTCAAATTGTTTATCACTGGAAGGCCAAAAGATGGCAAATATGCCTACTATAGAAAACATCAAAAGCACTCCCCATAGAACTTTGGGAGGGACAGGGAGCTTTATGCTTGTAGGAATTTTAAACTTACTGCTTATAGACTCATTAGCAATTTGCTTTTCGGCCTGTTCTTCGCTTTTGGCAAAATCTTTATTCTCTGCCTTGCCACTATTTATATTACCTATAAAAGCAAGTCCTGCAATTGCCTCCATCTCTACTTCATCAGAAGACATTTGTTTTAATTCTCGATTAACTTCTTCGTTGGATTCTTTAAATATTTGCCACTCTGGTAATCCAGGAAGAGGGTCGTATAGATCTTTCCCCCGGCGGTCAAATTGTTCGAGCTGGCAAACTCTATACCAGACGTCTCCTTCGTTTGGAGATACCATATCGGTCATAAGTAATTTTTTTGCCTTTAGAAGAGACCAGATTTCGTCTTTATCGACCGGTCCCCATTTCTGTCCTTGGTGTAGATAGAAAAACCTTTCAGAAATATCTTGATGGGTGATGGCCTCTTCTTCGTTACTTACCGGGGAGACATCTTTACGGCGTTGGAAAGCAGGATGCTCATAAAGAGGAAGGTAACCTTCTTCCTCCAGGGTTTTAACTTGGTAATTATTATTTAAAGCATAATCTTCAGCAGCAGTTTTTAAGTCGTCTAACTTCAAAGGTCCAAATACTTCTCCATCAACTTGGATTTCTATTAGTTCAGATAAAGAAAAGTTGCCAGACTCGAGCTCGTCACCGCTTAAAGTACATTGGTCAAAATACTCCGCTGGAGTACTTGGTCCTGAATATTCTGATATTTCTCCCATATCCTCTTCCTTTTTGGGCCATTTCTAATAGACCTATCGGGGAAAAAGCCTCGGGCATAAAGGGGAAGGGTAGCAGGGGAAAAAAGTACCTATAAAACGAAAAAGGCAGACTCAAAGAGTCTGCCTTTTGTTACCCAAATTCGATTTGTTTATTGATTAGAATGCAGCATAAGTGGCTGTTACGCCGTAAGAACCTTTGTTCCACCAGTTGGAACGGAAGGTTTGTTGGTCGTTAGAGACAAAAGGAGTTGTATCGTAATAGAACTCTGTTGCGAATCTTTTAGTCCAGCTAACTGCTACTGAAGGAACTAGTCTAAGAGAGATATTCTCTTGGTTGTCGTTCTTTTCGTTATAAGCTTTTTGAAAGTAAAATAAGTTGGCCACTGTTATTTTATCAGAGATAGCATAACTAGGAGTCAAATAAATGTTTGTTTTAGAGGTTCTAAGGGCCTTGTCTCCACCGGTTCTTTTCATGTAACGGTCATAGCGAATTGTAGAAGCAAGGTTAAATTTACCAAATCCTTTATTAAGATTAAGTCTTGTTGAGACTGAACCAGATAGATTTGAGTTGTCTTCATAGCGTCCGTCAAAGTCATTAACTCTAACTTCACCAGAAGTTCCGATTCCAGCAGTTTTTTCGTCGGACAGTGTTCTTTTAATACGAACTGTTGTTCCGGAGTATTGTGCGGCTGTTCCTAGGTCAGCGCGGCGGCGTTCCTGATTGGCGGAAATTGCAAATCCTGAATCGATGCGGATATTGGTTTTCTTACTTAGGTTGTAACCTAAATAAAGACGATTTTCTTGACCAAAGTCTACAAGGTCATTGGAATCGTTTTTCCCAATAAAGTTGTCTGATAATAGTAAAGCAGAGACAGGCGCTTCTCTAAGCATGCTTAGAAATGATCCTGATGCTGTACTTGTGTTGGTTGCAGTTGAAGCTGCGAAAGCTGAGGCACTAAGTCCAAAGGCCAGGGCAGCAGCGATAATTCTGTTTTTCATGGTAATAAACTCCTTCAAATATGGGTCTAATAATGGCGAGCTTAAAATCTTACATTTTGAGGCTTTTTTCAACCTCTAATTGGGAAATGGTAATAAATACTTGAGTATGTAAGAAAATGTAAGAAAAGTGACCCCTGCAAAGATGCCCTGCGGTGTAAATGACTTAAAGTACGTCTAAACTTCTCAATTAATGCCGTCTTTGAGACAATATGGCCCCATGGCACTATTTATAATGAGAGGCCTTTTTAGGCTGCTTAACTTTTTCCGCATAATTCTATACCCCTTGATAAAAGGGCTTTTACCACTTTTAAGCGAGGCCTTTAGGGATAGGGTCAATTTTGAAAGGGTTAATAAGACAGACCCTCTATCCATAAGCTTTAAAAAAGACCAACTAGAGGCCGATTGGGGGCTGGAGGTTTCAAGTGAGGGTGAGCTAGAGCAAGTGATCCCGCTTATTCGAGAAATTATCTCCCAAGAAAAGAAGATTGAATTGTACTTCGCCTCTCCTAGTGTAGAAGAAAAGTGTCGTGCCCTGGCAAAGCAAAATCCCAATCAAA
This sequence comes from Halobacteriovoraceae bacterium, assembly GCA_018646195.1. Taxonomy (GTDB): domain Bacteria; phylum Bdellovibrionota; class Bacteriovoracia; order Bacteriovoracales; family Bacteriovoracaceae; genus JABGVH01. The sequence goes on along the minus strand of JABGVH010000195.1, from coordinate 14,971 downwards.
TAAGAATTTTAAGGTTACCTTTATTAAGCTATTTTCCTAAAGGCCTATTTGGCGGCCAAGACGTCACAAGATGGGCGACTTCTAAGAAGCTTATACTCTGTCGTTACGATTTTTATCCTGAATTAATGTTGCCACAGAAGTTAAATTCAAAGGCCCTCTATTTAGTGTCGGGCACTTTAAAAGGTAAACAAATTGAAAAAAGTGACTTCAAGCAGTGGCTATTGCATGGGCTATTCTCTGCTTTTGACACAATAATTGCCGCCACAGAGTTAGATCGACAAAGATTTTTACGCCTTGGAATTGGTCCTGCCAAATTAACCGCCTTTGATTTTAGAGTACTGCAGGTATTTAACCGAGTAGAAAATAAAATGATGGCCCTGCAAAAGCAGCCTTTCTGGACTCACTTTGAAAAATATATTGGATCCTTTCCGTTTCATTGCCGCCTAATCTTGGGTAGTGTCTGGAAAAATGAGCTGCCTCTTTTACTCGACGCTCAAATGAAAAGTGAAATTCTGAAAGGCAGTATTTCTGTACTACTGGCCCCCCATCAGCTTGGGACTGAAAGTATTGAAGAATTTCAATCTTCATGGAAAATGTTATCTCCAGACATCCCCATTTATATTCTTTCTGATAAGGGAACCCCCGAAAACTATCGCAAATTATTTTTGGAAATAAAGCTAAGGCCAGGAATAGTAATACTGACTTCTCCTGGAATTTTGGTTGAAGTTTATAGTTACTTTGGGAATGCCTATGTAGGAGGAGGATTTGGTCGCTCAATCCACTCTGTTTTAGAACCTTATTTGGCAGGCGCAAATGTTTTCTGTGGACCTAGAACTCATCGCTCAACTGAGTATGATTTTGTAATTCAACATTCTCCTTCCCATATTCATATCGTTGAGGAATTGAACCAGTTCTATAGTTGTTTTAAAAAAATACAAGAATTTCAAATAGACTCAAAGGTAAGAATCGGTCAGGTGGTTTATCACCAAAAAGAATTTATTAAAATGTTAGAAAAGTACTTCCCTAATCCAGGAAAAGGTAAAATATGTTAAAAAAAGATATAGATATGGCCTTAATAGGGAAAAGCTATCTCTCTTTCATCTTGTCACTAAAGCTTTTAGACCAGAAAAAAAACGTCTTATTGTTAGACGATGAGCGTTTTCAATTTGGTAGTCTCTTCGCTAATTCACTTGGAGCGCTTGAAAAAGATTTTTTAGTAACCTGGGGCGAAGATAACGATATAGGACCACTGGCCAACTTAGAAAACTATTTGGTTCAAAAACCACTTCTATTTACATTTGAGAATAAGCGTTTATTCCTAGGCGGGCAGCCTAGTCGAAATATACTGGAAATTGCCAGGAAATTACCTTTTCTTTTTAAAGAATTAAAGAAAGGTGACTTCTTTGAACACTTAGGTGAATCCAGTCATGATTATGGGCCAAGGGAGTTTGATAAATCGTTCCTAGATTACACAAAGAGAGTAGGGCAGACACTTTATCGCTATAAGACAAACCAGAATACCGGGCTAAATACTTTTATGGGCCATTGCCCGAAAGATTTAAATGAATATTTCCAGCATTTTTGTCAAACAGTAAATAAAGGGGTGGGAGAAGCAAAAGAAGACGACAAAGGGGCCCGCTGTCTTCTCTATATGGCCCAGGCGCATTTTCAGAAGCGCTTTTCTTTGCAGTGGAGTTCTTTTGAATTACTGCATCTCTTTTTGTCTTTGCTGTCCCCGTATTATGAACTTGATCAAGATAGGTTACTAGAAGACTTAATTCCCTTTTTCAAAAGACGTGGTGGAGAATTTAAAAAGACCTATATCCGAGAATGGTTTTTTCATAAAGGTAAACCTTGGAGCATGGAGCTTGCTTCCTACGAAGGTATTATTCATCCCCACAAAATTTCTTTTTTAGGGGGAAGCCCTACAGGGATGCCGTTAAAATTGGCGCCTCTGGCGGCTTACTATGGGAATATTATCTCAGTTTTTGATTGTGACAAAGAAGCTGCTGCTAAACTTGAAGGACAACGAATAATTTTTTGTAATCAAAACAAAATTGGAACAGATTTTCCTCTTTGGGAAGCCGAATTTAGCAATTCACAATTAGTTATTAATTATTTTGCTCGGCAAGAGAAAGGAAGTAAAATAGAATTTTATCGTACCCAAATGGAAAAGGAAATTCGAGACGATTTAGTAACAATATACCCACACCTTAAAGACAAAATTAATCTAATTTCTATGAACTTTGGACAGGAAGTTTTGATAGACGACAGTCATGGCGCACGTCGTCACAGGCCAGGCAGAGTCCCGTTGCCACGCAAGGTTCATTTCCGAGATACCTCTAGGCCAGGCAACGGCTCCAAATTAAGTAATGTCTATTACTTTGGTCCTTATAAAGAGGGTCCCCTAGGGCTGCTCTCATCTTTGATGGAAATTAAAGACGTGCAGCAATTCCTCTGAGAGGATAAAATATATAAATGAAAACTTGGTTGGGACGATTAAAGAACTTCGGAGAGCAAGAAGAGGGGCAAACGGCGATAGAGTACGTATTGCTGCTGGTCGTCGTGATCGCGATGATCTATACCCTAGGCGGAAGATTAAAAATCTTCATGTTAGGGGATAAAGGCAATTGTACCGATAGTTCTAAATCCATTGTCTGCTCTTTTGAAAGGCGTTTTACCCAAGAAGGTTTTCGAACCTGGAAAGTTAATTAGTTGAATTCTCTGCAAGTCTCTGAAATCCCATCTTAAACTTCTATTTTCTCCGGTAGCTGTAAGTATTCTCAATTTGCTGCTCCTTAGAGCCTATGCTAACCATTATGAAGAATCGCAAAGGAGACTCTTCATGAGCATATTAAAATTATCAGCAACCTTCTGTATTTTGTCAGCACTGGCATTTTCTTTTTCATTAAAAGCAGGCGAGGACTTGGCCGCTTCATCAAGAATCTCTGCCATAAGAAAAAAATTACGGCAACAGAACGAAGAAATTATAAAAAAACGAATCGAACAAGTACGACTAGAAGAAGAGCTTCGCTTAGAGCGGCGCCTTAAGGCGGCCTTAACTGGCAATATGCACCGATCTGGCCCTAAAAAGAAAAAGCGCCAAGTAGACAGGATAAAGTGGCAACAGTCAGCAGCTCAAAAACTAACGACGACGGCAGCTAAAGAGAAGTCTAAATTAATAAAACGAATCAAGGTTATTCCTTATGCCGGTGTCGCTAACTTTAGTGCAGAAAACGAAAGCTACGAGGCCAAAATTAATACTGGAGTTAATGTTGAATTAGAATTATCACCACGTCTTGCAGTAGGGGCCGGGGTTGATTACTCGGCACTCGATAGAGAAGACACATTGTCAGCAGTTCAAGCACCTTTAAATGGTTTTCAACAGATTAATCAAGTAGAAGAGTTTGGCTATAAACGAATTAATTTAAACGTTAATGCTAAGTATTTTTTCCTACAAGGAAAAAGAATTCGGCCATTCGTTGGAGCGGCCCTTGGTTTTAATCGCTCAACTGTAAAATTTGATCAAAAAGCAACCGAGGTAGCGAATCCATTCGCGTTTAACCCTGGGACGCCAAATCAATTAAATGAAGTCAATTCAAGCAATATGACCGGTTCTGCAATAATTGGCGCAGAAATGGCGTTAAATAAATCTATTGGGGTCAACCTCAACTTAAAATATACAAAGGCCCTGTCAAACGGTTATCAGGAGCACTCAGAAGTTGTTTCAAAAACTACTGCAGACGGTTTTAGCCGAAACCTCAATTATGATGAGCAGCGTTTAAATAAAGTTGGCTTTGAGCTAGAAGATGCTTCTGTGGCGTCAATTAACGCAGGTCTAATAATTCGCTTTTAAGAAGAATTAATTCAAATTAAATACCTTTTAAGGGCCTTTCAAAGGCCCTTTTTTATTGCGCTCCTAATCGTTTAAAAAGCAGTAACTTAGTCTATTATGCATAGTTCAAACCTTGGATTTGTAGAATCCCACTAGAGGAGCAATCTATGCCTATGCAACCAGTTTATATCGTCGAAGGAAAGAGGAGTCCGCAGGCCAAGGCGGGACTTGATCTCAAAGACGTCGCTGCACCTTACCTTGGAGCTTATTTAGTTCGCCATGTTTTAGACGCCACGAATATCCCTAATGACCAAATTGATGAGGTTATCATGGGTAATACTGGCGCACCTGCCAAGTACCCAAATGTCGGGAGAGTTATTGCCCTAGAAGCAGGTCTTAATAAAAAAACTAGCGCTTATACCGTTCACCGAAATTGTGCCTCTGGGTTACAAGCAGTTTCGGAGGCCTACTTAAAAATTGGGAGTGGTCGTGCCGATATTATTGTCGCTGGTGGAGTGGAGAATATGTCTCAAATGCCACTCATTTATTCTAAAGAAATGACTGACCTTTTTATTAATGTCATGAAGGCAAAAAAAATCCCTGATAAGCTAAAGGCCTTAGGTGCTTTTAGGCCACCACACCTTTCGCCAATTATTGCTATTGAACAAGGTCTTACAGATCCTTTCTGTGGACTCAATATGGGTCTAACTGCTGAGCTACTAGCGAGAGAATTAAATATCACTCGCGAAGAGCAAGATCAATTTGCTAACAACTCTCATGCTAAAGCAACTTTAGCTAATGAGAACGGAATATGGGCCGAAGAAATTGTTCCACTAGCCGTAGGCGCACGCTTACAAAAACTCTTAGGCCACGATGTAGGGCCGAGAAGCAATTCAACTGTGGAAGGACTTGGTAAAATGAAGCCCTATTTTGAGAGGCGCTCTGGAACCGTTACGATTGGAAATAGCTGTCCCATTACAGATGGTGGGTCGGCGTTACTATTGGCCAGTGAAGAGGCCGTTAAAAAATACGACTTAAGCCCAATCGCCAAAATTGTAGATTTTCACTTTCATGGGCTAGAGCCAGAACGGATGGGCATGGGACCTTTGTTGGCGACTGATGGAGTTCTGAAACGAACTGGACTTAAGTTAAGTGATATGGATTTTGTTGAAATTAATGAGGCCTTTGCGGCACAGACAATAGCTGTCTTGCAAGGCTTCAAAGACAAAGCAGTAGCAGATAAATTTAATGTTGATACCGTTTGGGGAGAGATTCCAGCGGAAAAACTCAATGTCAATGGCGGGGCGATAGCTCTTGGGCATCCAGTAGGTTCAACAGGGTCTCGGCTCTGTGTCACTCTTGCTCATCAAATGAAAAGAGGAAAGGCCAAGTATGGTCTTGCTACACTTTGCATTGGTGGTGGCCAAGGTGGTGCTATTGTTCTTGAAAACGTCAATTGATAGGGGATTATTATGAATACCAAACGAATTAGTTATGAAGTAAATGATAAAATCGCCTATTGTGGCTTTGGTTTTAATTGCGACAAGTCTATGACTGTCCTCGATGAAGAAACGCTTACCGAACTCAAAAATATTATAGAAGAGCTAGGCAATCGTTCAAGTGAGCTAGAGGGGGCCGTTTTCTTTTCACATAAGAAACGTTGCTTCTTGGCAGGGGCAGATATCAACTTGATTGGAAGTATGAAAACAGAAAGCGAAGGCGCCCATGGGGCCGAGCAAGGGCAAACTCTATATAACGCTCTAGAAGACCTTAGCATACCAACCGTTGTATGCGTTCATGGTGTATGTCTCGGGGGAGGAACCGAGTTTTCCTTGGCCTGTAATTCTATTATCGTTTCAGACGATAGCTCTACTATGATGGGGTTACCGGAAGTTAAGTTGGGGCTTATCCCTGGATGGGGAGGTACCTTTCGAATGCCTAGGAGAATAGGTCTTCCGAAGGCCCTCGATTTGATTCTAAGTGGGAAAACAGTAAAAGGTAAGAAGGCCAAAAGAATGGGACTGGCCGATGGTATTTACCCAAGAGAGAGACTTTTAAAACAAGCGCTATTTCATTTAAAAGGCGACGATAAGAAAAAAACCTTTAAAGACTCTTTGGAAAATTTTGCTAGCGATAACTTTTTATCGCGGAAAATTATTTTTCAAAAGGCCAGAGAGAGTGTCCTTAAAAAAACTAAGGGCTTTTACCAAGCACCTTTGAAGATCTTAGACACAATGGAAGCCGGAATGATGAAGGGTCGTAGTTCATACCTTTCTAGCGAAGCGCAGGCCTTTGGTGAACTTTGTGTTTCTGAGCAAAGTCGAAACCTGCAACATATTTTCTTTCTAATGGAGAACGCTAAAAAGTTTTCGGGGCCAAAAGGCAATGGTGAATTACCAAAAACTGACAGGGGCGCAGTTCTTGGGGCCGGTACTATGGGAGGCGGAATCGCTTGGCTAATGGCCGATAACGGTATGCGACCTATCATGAAAGATATAACAGTAGATGCGCTAAACCTCGGACTTAAACAGTCTTCTAGTAATTTCTCAGGAGCTGTCAAAAGAAAAAAAATGACACCCGAAGAGTTTGAGAGAAAGCAAAGAAGCATTCTGGCGCAACTTGATTTTAGAGGATTTCAAAGAACAGATCTACTTATTGAAGCTGTTGTTGAAAATATGGAGATTAAGAAAAAGGTTTTTGCTGAGGCCGAAACCTATATGAGTGAAAATGCCCTTCTAACCTCAAACACTTCTTCTTTAAGCGTAGAGGAAATGAGCAAAGCACTCGAGAGGCCTGAGCGGTTTGCAGGACTTCACTTTTTTAATCCTGTTCATAGAATGCCTTTAGTCGAAATAATTACTCATTCTAAAGTTGCCCCTGAAACTGTTGAGGCGCTTTATAATTGGGTTTTAAAAACTAAAAAGACCCCTGTCGTAGTAAAAGATGGACCAGGATTTTTAGTGAATCGAATTTTGATGCCTTACCTTAACGAGGCCGGCTTTCTCCTTGAAGAGGGAGTCACCATGAAAGATATTGACGATGCTTGCCTCAACTTTGGTATGCCCATGGGGCCTTGTCGTCTTTTGGATGAGATTGGAATTGATGTTGGTGTTAAAGTTGCAAAAATTTTACATGATGGACTTGGTGATAGGGCCAAGGCCTCTAAATCCAGTGATTGGTTAGTGGAGAAAGGGTTTCTTGGTAAAAAAACAAATAAAGGCTTTTATCTCTACGATGAAAGAGGAAAAGAAATTGGTGTCAATGAAGAAGTTCAGGCCCTGCTTCCAGAAAATAAAAAAGCAATGGATGAAACTGAAATTCAACTAAGACTCTTCTTACCAATGATAAATGAAGCGGCAATTATCCTCGAAGAAAAAATTGTAGAACGTCCATCGGATGTCGATCTCGGGCTGATCTTTGGGATTGGCTTTCCTCCTTTCAGAGGGGGCCTACTACGTTATGCTGATACCGAAGGACTAGAGAGGATACTCGATGCCATAAATCGATTTTCTAACGAGGTTGATTTCGACCGTTACCAACCGGCCAATTACTTAAAAGAGTTAGTGGCCAAAAAGACAAAGTTTTACGAGCAGGAAGCATAATCGGTGTATCGCTCCCTCTATGCTTATTTTTTTAGCTATATCTTTAAGGCAAAGACCCGCCAACGCTTACTTTTTTTGGCCTTGGTGGGACTCTTTCTATCGACCTTTGCCCTTATTGTTCTTCAAAGTACTATGGGTGGGCTTCAACATAAGCTTATTTATAGGGCGAAAAGAGTTGAGGGACACGCTTCAGTAATATTAAAAAATCAATCAGAGTCATTTTCAAAAGAGGTTTTAAGTTATTTAAAAGAGCTTGGACATACCGGGATACCTGAATATGAAATAGAACTTCTTTTGAAAGTTGGAAGCTTTTTGTCACCAGTAATGATCCATGCCATTGACCCTGACTCTAGACCTAATTTCCTGCCTGCCGTAAGTTTAAAGGATATGATTTTACCTTATGACCTGGCCTTAAAACTGGATATCGGCGAAGGGGAGGAGGTTCGTTTAATTTCTCCATCCCATGTAGACGCTATGCTTGGTGATGTTCCAAGGGCGGCCACTGTTTTGGTAGAGAAAACTATCGCAACAGATGTCCCTGAAATAGATTCTTACCATGCCTGGGTACGACTCGGGGTAATTCAAAACTTAATGCGCAAGCGGTTAGTAAATAAAATTCGACTTTATCGAGATGCGAACTTTGCAGGATTGGCAAAAACACTGAAGACTAAGTTCTCAGACGATGTTTTAATTGAAACCTGGGAGCAGAAAAATAAAACCTTGGTTTGGGCGCTAGGACTTGAGACGACGGTAATGGTCTTTTTATTCATTGCTATGACTTTTTTAGTCTCACTTTGTATCACCTCAGGACTTTTAATCTTCTTTGACAAGGTCAAAGGAGACCTAGCAAGTTTTTGGATAATGGGAGCTTCTAAAGAACAATTGATGAAGGCCGCTGGCAGGTTTCTGGCGAGCGTTAGCTTAGGAGCAGTTCTGCTTGGGTTATTATGTGGCCTGGTTTTTCTTGGATTACTAGATCGTTATGGCTGGGAGATTATGCCGAATGTCTTTGTTGATAGAAAAATTCCTATTTATATAACCCTAAAAGGAATACTTGTCTCTCTATGTGTTCCATTTTCAATTTCTATTTTATTTTGCGCTTTCAGTCTTGCGCAGTTTAAGCGAGAAACAAATTATTTAGATCATGTTCGAAGTATAGGTTAATTGATACTGAAGAGAACACAAATTGATTTTTTACCATATTGTTGGACCGGAGTTAATACTAGGTCTCTGATAACATGGCCAGCCGGACCCCTTGATAAACCCAATACGACCTCTTCGCCTGAATTGTCAAAGCTGATTCTGGCCTGGTCATAATAGTTGATAATTTTTTGATTAATATCTTTTTGATTTCCACAATAAAGAAAGTGCTTAATGAATGTCGTCTTACTTTTTGTAGAAGCAGGTGAGCGCATGTCTTCTAGGTCGAGCCATTGGTTGATAACTTGTGAACTTGGAACCCTGGCGAAAGCATCGCTGATGGTATAAATCCCAGTTAAAAAGAGTATTCCAATGATTATCTTTGTCATAATTCCTCCACCTTCCTTATCGGGTAGACGGCAAATTATTTAAGTTTAATATTCCCGAGCGAAGCGAACGGGTTTTGTTTAAGGTTTTCCTTTTTCTGGGGAGTTGCAGTCTTTTTCTCGGGAGTTTTTCTTTTTGGACTTTCCTTCTTAGTTTCTTTTTTCTTTTTAGTGACGGCCTTTGAGTCTTTAGTTTTACAAGTAAGAGATATTCTTCCTCTGTCGTAATCTATATCCATTATTTTAACTTTAACTTCTTGCCCAAGCTTAAAGACGCTAAGAGGGTCTGACACGAAAGAATCACTCATTTGACTGACGTGGACTAGTCCATTTTCTTTTATTCCGATATCAATGAATGCTCCAAACTGAGTTATGTTTGTCACTTGACCGGGGTACCATTCATTTATTTTTAAGGACTTTATATCTCTAGCATCGGCCCGAAATTCGAAAGATTTAAATTCTGTTCTAGGGTCCTGGGAGGGTGCCTTTAAACTTTTTACAATATCTTGGTGGGTGTACTCACCAACTTTCTCGATAAATGAATTGTCATTGGACAATGCTTTTATCGCTTCCTCTTTTTTTAATAGATCATTGAGACTTAGTCCATTAGCCGAGATCCATTTCTCTAAATTATCGTATTGTTCTGGATGTATAAAAGTAGAGTCGAGTGGGTTCTCACCGTTGTGAATTCTTAAAAAACCAGCACATTGTTGATAGACCTTCGGAGTGAATCGACTTATTTCATGGAGTTGATTTCGATTTTGAAAGCCACCTCTTTTTTCTCGTGTTTTTACTATGTTTTTTGCGAGAGTCGGGCCTATACCAGAAATATAAGCAAGTAATGGAGCAGAGGCGGTGTTCACGTTTACCCCCACAAAGTTAACACAACTTTCAACCACCCCAGTTAGGGATTTTTTTAATAGTGTTTGTTGCACGTCATGTTGATATTGGCCTACACCCAGTGATTTGGGGTCAATTTTAACAAGTTCGGCCAGGGGGTCTTGAAATCTTCTTGCAATAGATATTGCTCCTCTCACAACTGCGTCTTTGTCGGGAAACTCTTCTTTGGCCTGAGGGCTTGTTGAGTAGATACTAGCGCCATCTTCATTTATAAGCGTGGCCTTAATTTTACCTTCTCTTACTGCAGGAATATTGTCGTTAATGAGCTGTAGGGTTTCTCTTCCATAGGTTCCATTGCCAATTGCAAGGTGTTCAATCTTAAAATGCTTTATCATTTTATTAAGTACTTCTACTGAGCCCTTAATGTCTTTCTGTGGTTCATGGGGATAAATAACGGTGTCTATTAGAAATTTTCCAGTATTGTCTACTACCGCCAGTTTTACGCCACTTCGCACGCCTGGGTCTAGCCCTAGAACTGCTTTTGCCCCCAGGTATGGCTGAAGTAGGAGATTTTTTAAATTAACTTTAAAAACATCAATTGCCGACTGGTCGGCATATTTTTTTAACTCTGTTTTAATTTCGTTATCAAGGGATGGAAGTATGTAGTTGCAGTAGGCCTTGCGAGAACAGGTCTTTAAAATTCCCTCGGTTTTTTTACCGTTAATTTTGTAGTTGTGATGGATGGTGCTTAATGCCTCGTCTTCCGGGAATTCAACTTCTACTCTCAGTATTTTCTTACTAAGGCCTCTTCTCATGGCCAGGTATCGATGGCCCGCCTTGGCCAGTTTAAGGTCTACAATTTTTTCTTTATATTCATAGTAGTCTTTAAATTTATGGGAATCCTTTGACTCTTCGGCAGTTTTTCTTTTGCTTGATGCTAGTTTTGCGAGTTTCCAAAAACTATTTCGAAGACCATCTTTGAGCTGACTATTGTGGGCCATTTTCTCAATAAGGATAGCTTGAGCTCCTTCGAGCGCATCTTCAAAGTTTAATATTTTAAAATCTTTATTTAAATATTCCTTCTCAAGTGACTTAAGCTCTACCGGGGTCTTGTCGCCACCAAGTATTAAGTCTGCTAAAGAAGATAACCCTGCCTCCTCGGCCAATTGTCCCTTACTCTTCTTTTTAGATTTATAGGGCGCATATAAATCTTCTAATTTATTCAAAGAGTCGGCGGCAAGAATTTGTTTCTTTAAGTCTGGAGTAAGTTTTTCCATTTTCTCAATGGAGTCGAGAATGTAATTGCGTCGTTTTTCTCTTTCGAGATATTCTTCATAGTTTTTATGGATATTTCTTATGTCATCTTCGTCCAGACCACCGGTTTTTTCTTTTCGGTATCGAGTTATAAAAGGCACGGTACACTCTTCCTCGATAAGAAGAGCGAGGACACTGGATGTCTGTTGATTTGATATGCCTGCTGCCTTGGCCGCGTATTCTCCGGCCGCTAAACAAAATTTCATAGTTTTCCCCTAGGAGGGAAACAGGATAATTAAAAATACCGAGGGTAGAAAGTAAAAAATATACTTTATCGTAGCGCGTAGCTGCATTCTTGCCACAGTGAAACATTTACCGTACTTACTCCCAATGGAAACAAAGTCGGACTACGATGTTATTGTTATTGGCGATGGGATCACGGCCAATTCTTTTTTGTTGGAATATTCAAAATATGCCACCGGGCAAAAGGTTTTACAAATCCATGAGCCTCTACTAGCGCCCCCTACAAGCATGTCCAGCACCGCCACTATTACTCTGCAAGGAGTGAAAAAGGGAGTTGGTGCACTCGGCGATATCTTAATGCCTGCCTATGAGTCTATTTGTGACTTTATTGAAAAGGAAGCACCGGATGGCGTGACCACAGGTCTCCAGTATCATTTAGATAAACCAGATGGACCTACATATATCGACTTAAAAAGACGTTATAGCGTGCTCGAAGAAGTCACTAAAATTACAGATGAGTTACGATTAATTGAACCCTGCTATGGGAAGGTTAATAAAATGTACTTTATTGCGCCATCAATATACCTCAAATGGTTTAGGGATAAAGTGAGCTCTCAGAAAAGAATGAACCTAACAAAGAGGCTCGAGTTTGTAGTCGGGCTAGATGAAAAAAATGGGATATGCCAGATTGAATTAAAGACCGGCGAGGTAATATCGGCAGATAAAATTTTCTATGCTGGAGGAGTCTACTCGTCTTTGTTAAATTTTTTCAGGCCAGAATCCACTGCCAGAATAAGGCCAGGGCAGTTTATTGAGTTTGTTGGAGTAAATTGGGGAAGTGACTCATTCTGCCTAAGCTATTTAAATTATAACTTAATATACAGGTCTATCGATAACCGGTTGTTAATCGGGGCAACCAACCACCATGATGGTGCCTTCTTGGGACATGAAAAAGAATTATGGGGTTTGGTAGAAGAGTTTGAAAAATTAATTGGCGTAGAAAATCTAAAATCAAATTATAGCTGGAAAGTAGTAGGTGGTTTGCGAATGAAACGCAGGAAGAGAATACCAATGTGGGGGAAGGCCCCTGATTTTAATAATATTTATACTACTCTGGGCCTTTATAAAAATGGCTTTAGCTTAAGTCAGCTGGCAGCTGTAGAATTAACAAAGGAATTTATTGGCAAGGACCATTTGTAATTCTTTTTGCTTTGCTACAACCCGCTAGACATGAATTTGCGTAGGTTTTTCCATCGCTACTGCAAACAGGTTGGTATATTTCCATGCAAATACAAAGGTCATTTTCTTTAACTAGTTGTTCATTATTGTTGCTTTGATTTTTCATAGTGGTTTGGTTGTCAAAATTTGAGCAACTGGAGATGCTAAAAAATAGGATAGTTATTAAAAGGTTGGATTTCATAAGTAGATTATCTAGAATGGTCATTCAATTGAAAAGAAAAATGGTGGCTGGAGACAGATTTGAACTGTCGACCTTCGGGTTATGAATCCGATGCTCTCACCAACTGAGCTACCCAGCCAATTTGTCTTTAATCGTTTGGCATAGTAGACAATAGAGGTGTCCCTGTCAATAGAAGGAAGTAAGCATTGCCCAATGAAGTTAAATACTTATGTTCCAGTATAGAGAAAACTCAGGTCTTGAAATGGCTTGATAGTTTTATCTTGAAACACCGCTTAGTGCCCTCGAGCGGAAGGGTCGTGTTGGGAGTTTCGGGTGGTGTTGACTCAATGTTGCTCTTGCTCCTGATGGCCGAATTAAAAAGTCGTGGATTATTCAAGGAAATAGTAGCTGTGCATATAGACCATGGAACCCGCGCAGAATGTAAGGCCGAGTCCGAACTAGTCGCTAGCGTTTGTACAAATTTAGGAGTTCCATTCCGATCAGTGAAGCTTCAATTGAATCCAAAGGCCTCTAATTTTGAATTTTTGGCCCGGGAAGCGCGCTATTTTGAGTTTGAGAAGATTCTTTGCCCAGGGGACAAGCTCTATCTGGGCCATCATATTGATGATTCTTTAGAGTGGAGTCTTATGCAACAGTTTAAAAGCGGCTCCGTAATTCCGTCTTTAGGAATTCCTCTTAAGAGGGGAGCGGTAGCGAGACCTTTTCACTGCCTAACCAGAAAGCAAATCAGAAAGTTGGCACTCAAATTTGAGCTACCTTTTTTAGATGACTCTTCCAATATGGACCCTAGGTTTGAAAGAAATTTTGTGAGAAATGAAATCCTGACTAAAGTAGAAGAAAGATTTCCTGCTTATTTAAAGCATTTTGTGCATCGTGGCAACCAATTGGCATTAAAACTTGCTGTCCACTGTTCAACTAATTCTCAAGAAAACTGGAAGGGGCAGGCCAATCTGGCCGGTGGAGAGGCCATCTTATGCCGTTCTTATCTCAATAAGTTTGAGGGCTCAGAGGAGCAAATTAGGCGAACTATTTCTCGCCTCTCAAACCAAAAAAGAGGAAGGATTGGCAACCAGGTATCGAAGTTAATTACCGCCCAGTCTAATGGTAAATTGGGGCCAATGAATTTCTCTGGAGGCTTAAAGGCCTATATGGGACAGGGCTCGCTGTTATTTTTGTCAAAAAAAGATGAGGAAAACTATAAATCTTTAGACAAAAAATGGGGAGAGGAACTCGAGCGCAAATCGCTACAAAAGGCACGGATTATGACGCTAGGTGAAATTGAGGTCCTGATGGATGGCCTCTCTTTCCCGTACTTGGTCTGTGGTTTAAAGTCTGACTTTGAAAACTACTGCCCAGGACTGAAAAAGGCCCATCCTCTTCTTCCAGAATACTGTCGTGTAGCGCTTTCTAAAAACTACTGGGTTCAATCACTTCCCAAGTTGCTTGTCGCATTAAGAAACCGGACAGTTTCTCCCGAAAATCTAAAAATATTAATTCCCTAACTTACCATTTTTCATGGCCGTCTCTAGCTGCCTGGCTTGTATTCCTAGGGTACAAAATTTATAATAAGCGGATGCCTGGACCTCGTGTTAACTTTTTAACCGACAGTTTTACCAGGATTTAAAAGGAAGTTTATGAAGCCACAACAAAAAACTCTCACACTTTGGGTCGTAGTCATTTTGATGATGGCCTTAATTGCAAAAGTTGCTACCGAGACTAAGCCAGACTCCAAAATGGTTAAGTACTCTGATTTCATCAGAGCAGTAGAAAATAAAAATGTAGAATCCGTAACCCTTAAAGGAAAAAATGAAATCATTGGCAAATTTAAGGCCGGTTATGAAAATGGAAAAGTGTTTAAATCAAAAGGTAATACTGGCGATAAAACTTTTGAAATTTTAAGAAGCAATGGCATCACCCCTGAATACGAAGAGGCCGACCAACAGGGCTTTTTTGCAAGTCTCTTGCTCAACTGGGGGCCAATGATTTTACTTATTGTAATTTTCTACTTCTTCCTGAGGCAAATCCAGGCCGGAGGTGGAAAAGCTATGAGCTTTGGTAAGTCGAAGGCCAAGATGTTAAGTGCGCACGAAAAGAAAGTCACATTTGATGATGTCTCAGGAGTTCAAGAAGCAAAAGAGGAATTAGTCGAGGTTGTCGATTTTTTAAGAGACCCTAAAAAGTATACTAACCTAGGTGGGAAAATCCCTAAAGGGGTCATCTTAGTTGGACCTCCAGGAACAGGTAAAACATT
>JABGVH010000230.1 GCA_018646195.1 Halobacteriovoraceae bacterium | reverse complement strand
GTAACTTGAGCTTTAAACTCAGCTGTATATGCTTTTCTTCCCACGATGATCTCCTGAACACGATATATTATACATGATTAGCCATGCAAATGTGTCCGGAGTATATAAGGGTCTAGATTGCAAGTCCTTCATCAGATATCTCATATAAATGAGGCAAATATTCCCGAACAAGAGTTAAATAAAATTCGTCATTTTGGGGACCAATTGCAAACTCATTTATGGCCGTTTATTCAGGAGTTGAGCGAAAAAGGTGAACTCGCAGATCAAAACGCAGCCTCCGCAAAAATTCAAAAAAAATGGACAGAAATTCTCGAAGAAGAGAAAGCTTAAACTACTTTGTCTTTAGATCAGCCTCATTATCTTTAAGAAATTGTTTAATATCCTCTACACGGGCCAATAATTTTTCCCACTGCTCTTTATAGAGAGTGACAGGAAAGCGACCCATACCGTAAACCGACATAGCACCTTTAGCACTCACTTTAAAAGACAACTCTTTTACCGTCTTTTTCTTTTCTTCTTTGAGATTTTCATTTTCTGCTTTCAAGCGCTCAATTTCAGCTTTTAGATCATCATCAGACATCGGATACTCCTTATTTTACTATAGAAAATTCTTATATGATTTCATTTCTACACGAGGGAACTTCTTTTTAAGTACTTTTAGAAGTTTCTTTGGCCCCACGATTACGATAGTTTGGGCATTCCAGTCAAAAATTGACTTAGCTGCATTAACCAAATTTTCTTTTCCTAAATTTGAAACTTGTTTAGGGAATTCAAAAACTTCACTATAGCTTCGCCCAACATGATCTAAGTAGAGAAGTTGACCAAGAAAAGCCGCATTTAACTCAAATTGAAATGGATAAGAGCCGGCCAGGCTTCCCTTGGCCCTCTCAACTTCTTTATTTTCAATTTTCCCCCCTGCAACCTCGCCAAGAGTTTTCTCAATGACCTCTAGCAATTCTATAAGAGTTTTATTCTTAGTGAAAGTTCCTATACCAGATCGCCCATAATCTTTTTGTCCGGCGGCGTAGGCCCAGGCAGAATAACTCAAACCTCGCTTAACTCGAATTTCTTGAAATAATTTCGAAGTAAAACCGCCTCCTAGATACTCAGATAAGAGTTTTAAAAGTGCTGGATTTGAAAAATCACCTTTATTGAGGAACTTCCCTACCCGTACTTGTGCCTGATTTGCTTTAGGTACAGTTACCAATACTATTTTAGGAGAATTTTTATTTTTGCGTGGTTGATAATCAGTAGTCCTTGTATAAAGACCTTTCTGATCTTTCCAGCCACATTCTTCATTTACAATATGTTTTATATCTAAGAATTCTTTGGGAGAAGTGATGTAAATTCTCTTTGAAACCTTCTTATTTAAATAATCTAATTTCTTCTTAAGATCTTTTTGCCGAATACGACCAAGGTCTTTAATTTTACCGCTGGCTGGGTAGGAAAATGGTGTCCCCTTGAGGGAAAGTTCCCTAAAGGCCCGGCTGGCCAACTGACCATGGGAATTAATCATATTTTTCAAACCGTTTACCGCTCGCACTCTTGCTTTTTTAATTTCCTTCTTTGGGAAGCTAGCGTCTTTAAAAAGATGACAAATCATTTTAATAGTTGGCGTCCGATCTTTTACTAGACCAGCAATAGTAAAAGAAGAATACTCATGATTTGAGTCTCCCCCATACTGCGCACCAAAAAATTCTAAATTCTCAGCAATGGCCTTTTGATCATATCGACGTGTCCCCGCATCTAGCAGGGACATTACTGCAGAGCTTAATCCTTTTTTTCCTTTTGGGTCAGAGAGTGCTCCGTCTCCAAAATAAATTTGCATATTATAAGTAGGAAAACGTTCATCTTGTAACCAGACAACTTCAAGCCCATTCCAATCAAGCTTAACAATACTATCTATTCCCAGTTTAGCCTGAGCTGGTAAACTTACGAGAAAACAAGACAGTAAAAGTAGTTTAAGTTTCTTCAACATTATTTTTTTCCTTTAGGATGACGATTCCAAACTGAGACAAATAGATTTTTCGGTTTTTGAAAGAGGCTATTGCAAACTTTTTTCAACTCTGTGATATTGACTGAATTATAAATCTCTAATTCTTTTTTATAAAATTTGTAATCTCCAAAAAAACTCTCTCTAAGTCCCAGAAAACTTGCTATCCCCATATTCGATTGAATATCTCCATAATAACCGACCAGGTATTGATTTTTAGTTTTTTGAACACTTCTTTCTGTAATTGCTTCAGAACAGAATTTTTTCGAATCTCTTATCAATTTCTTTTTAAAACCACGTAAGCTGACACCATTTAAAAGCTGTCCCGAAAGAAAAAAGACACCATTATGTTTCAGAGTATAATTGGAAGCGCTAATCCGGCTTAACTTGGGACGCCTACCTTTCACGTATTTTTGGTTAAGATAAGAGCTCTCACCATCCCCCAAGACTGAAGAAAGTATGTCCATGACGAAAGACTTAGGGGTGCCGATAGGCTCTCCTGGTATTGCCATCATAAACATTGGAGAAGGATTGGAACCTCGTATTTTAATTTCGCGATTATACCGTCCCTTATGAGTAAAGTTTTTAGAATCATTTTTCTCTAATTTGTATTTCTTGATTTCGTCATTAGAAGATTTCAGGGAACCAAATTTCTCCTTCATTTGATCCACTATATGCGAAGAGTTTACATCACCAACGATCACTACAATCGCATTGTCGGGAGTATAAAACTTCTTAAAGAAACTCATCATTTTATCGCGATCTAACGAATCTAAATCCTTAACGTCGCCAATCACTGAGCCTCCATAAGGAGTTCCCGTGAAGACAGCTTGCATAGTTGCGAGGTAGAGCTGACCGCGAGGGCTATTCTCATAGCGCATCTTTCTTTCTTCTTTAACAACTCCTCGCTCTTTTTCAAAAGCGGTCTTATCTAATAGAAGGTGTTGCATCCTATCTGCCTCTAAATCGATAATTTTATCAACAAGTCGAGACGGAATGTTTTCATGGTAAACAGTAGAGTCAAATGTTGTATAAGCGTTGGTACTGCCTCCATTTCCTTCTATGATGCTATCAAATTTCCCAGGTCCATATTTTTTAGCCCCCTTAAACATCATGTGCTCTAAGAAGTGCGTAGCTCCAGTTGTTCCGTCTTCTCGAGATTCATAACGACCTCCTACATCGTAAAAGGTGTGATAAGAAAAAATCGGTAGTTTGTGATTTTCCATAATTAGAATTCTCAAACCATTTGCCAGGGTTACCTTTCGAACGTTTAATTCTAAATCAACATCCAAATTACTGGCGCCGGCCCCTGTCTTCCCTGATCCAAAATGACCACACGAAGATACAGTCAAAACTATTAGTATTAAAAAGCTATAAAAGGGCTTCATTTTCACTCCATATTTAATGATCCCACTAGCTTAATGGGGGGCCAGCTACTTGACAATATAAGGAATATTAAATGATTGCCGCAGCGTCCAAAAGCAAAGACTTTTAGTTTGAATTCCTTAACTAAAATGATTATAGTGCAGCATATTTTACAACCCTATGGGGTCATAGTGAATTGCTGAGGAGCAAACATGAAAATCGGTGTGCCTAAAGAAATCAAAAATCATGAGAACCGCGTTGGTCTAGTCCCCGGTGGTGTCCGCCAATTAGTCCAAGATGGCCATCAACTTTTTATAGAAAAGAATGCGGGAATGGGTATTGGTATTTCTGACGCAGACTATATTGACGCTGGGGCCAAAATCCTCCCCAGCCTCGAAGAGGTTTTTGAAACAGCAGATATGATTATAAAAGTTAAAGAACCTCAGGCAAGAGAGATCGCTCTCTTAAAACCTCATCATATCCTTTACACCTATCTTCATTTGGCGGCAGATAAACCGCAAACAGAAGGTTTAATGAAAAGCGGTTGTACTGCGATTGCTTACGAAACTATTCAAACACCAGACGGTGGATTGCCACTGCTCCTTCCAATGTCGGAAGTTGCTGGTCGTATGGCAACCCAAGTTGGTGCTACTTACCTTCAAAATGAATACGGTGGGAAAGGCGTTCTACTAGGTGGAGTTCCCGGTTGCCGCCGCTCAAAAGTAACTGTTATTGGCTGTGGAGTGGCGGGTACACATGCCATTAAAATGGCGATGGGTATGGGAGCTGAAGTGACGGCGATTGACCTCAATGTAAAACGCTTGGCGGAAATTGACGACATTTTCGATACCAGAATCACGACTCTATTTTCGAATGTTCAAAATATTGAAGAAAGCGTATTGCAATCTGACTTAGTTATTGGAGCGGTCTTAATTCCAGGTGCTAAAGCACCAAAGCTAGTCACTAAAGAAATGATTAAGGGCATGGAAAACGGCTCAGTTGTTGTAGATATTGCGGTTGATCAGGGGGGTTGTATTGAAAACTGCAAGCCAACTACTCACGAGAACCCTACTTTCGAAATAGACGGTGTAACTCATTACTGCGTTGCCAATATGCCAGGGGCGGTTGCCCGGACCTCTACTTATGCTCTTACCAATGTCACCTTGAGGTATGCCCGTCTTATTGCCCAAATAGGGGTAGAAGAAGCTGCCGCTAAAGACCAGGCGTTTAAAAAGGGTATAAATATTTACAAGGGCGACTTGGTTTACAAGCAAGTAGCAGAAGACCTCTCACTTCCCTACACTCCACTAACTCTCTAGTACTAGAGTTTTTCATTCAGGAATGATCAATTGAACACCATTGAGGGCAATGCCCCCTCTGTGCTAAAATAAGTATGGAGGATATCAATGACCGGTAACGTAATGGTGGACAAGATTATTGCAGGGCTAAGCGCTCTGGCAACGGCCGGTTGTCTTGGGGTTTTTATATACGCTCTATTTTTCTCTGTTCGTCCTCTACCCAATGAAGATTTTGAGAAAGCTGACTTATTAGAAAATGGACGCAAGATGGTCTATTCCGAAGCGTTTAAAATGGATAAGATGACCATTAATCTAAAGTCTCAAAGTCGCAGGCTTCGTTTTTTAGATGTAATAATTTACCTAGTCCCCTTTACTAGCGAAAAGCTCGACGCTCTAGAAGAAAGTAAATCCCAAATAAATGATTCTGTAATCGACATCACCAGCCGGATGTCTCCCAATGATCTCAACACTATCGCCGGAAAAATTTTGCTTGAAGAAAGAATAAAAAAAGGCGTTAACCGAATACTTCACGGCCCCTTTATAAAAGAAGTCTATTTTTCAAAGTTTGTCGTTCAGTAAAATTACTGGTCAGACGATCCGCTAGTCTTTTCGCCGCCAGTAAAAGCAGCGTTATTAGCATCATCAGGAATAGTTTTAAGGAATTCTTCAATTTGCTTTGGAGTCACTTTTCCTTCTGCAAGAAGTTTGTCTCTTAATCGAACGTCTAATAATTTTTCTTGTAGGGCTTCGCCTAATTTCATAAGTACCTCTGATTCCACAAATAAAGTAGAGGCAAGGTAACAAATGGAAATCTCTTTGGCAACGGGCGCAATTGACACGTATGGTCTAAACATTTTCCGCCTGTGGCCGCTATGATTCTTCAAAACGGGAGGAAACAATGAATATGAGACGATTTCGAGGCGCCTTATTGGCCTTTTTATTAAGCTTTTCACTTAATGCCGCTATTGAACCACTGCCTCAGGGGAGCCCTGGTGACTACAGTGACTTTGGTAACCTAAATCAACTGGAGCAATTAAAGCTTTGGCGGGTAGTTCAGTACAAGAATCTGGGAGATACCGAATGGAAAATCTATTCCAATCATATTAGCCAATTGGGCAAACATATTTATGGAATTTGGAGTAGCTGGGGCAATCATCCTCACTCCGCCGCGGGACATTGGAAAACCAAATTTAGAATGAAAGCTGAACTAATGCTTTTCAATTGGCAATTCCAAACTCAGCCCTTTCCACTTGGCGGGCAAGACTGGACTACTACCCAGAGAAAAAATGACTTCAAGGTCACACTAGGCCAGTTCTACAGAAGCTACCAGACGATAGTTGATCAGCACTTTCGATTTACAATGATCCTTTTACCAAAAACTGCAAAGCTTCCCAAAGACGACTTTCCTCAATAAACTATAGAGGATGAATCTTACTAAAAAACAGTGGTGGTCACTTTACGGAGCGACCGCCTTTTTATTATTTATTTTAGTCACTTTGCCAGTTCTCTTAAAATTCGCGGCTTACTGCTTTCATAATTACGATATGGGTATTTATGCTCAAATTTTGCACAAAACCAGTTTGATTCATCCGAATCCTTTCCTTTCGTCAATGAGTCTCGATAAGCTAACTGATCACTTTCATATTTTCCTAGGGATCATCGCGAGTATTTCAAATTTCTTTCCCTCTCCAGGCTCAATGGGCATCTTTTTAGACTACCTATTTCCGGTCCTTTCTGTTCTTCCCTTTTACTACCTAATTAAAGATCGAGAGGATATTGGATCAAAAAATCAAATACTTATTTTTGCCACTGCCTACCTTATTTTTAACCGCGGAGTTATTTCCGCGATCCACTATCCTTTTCATCAAGACCTTTGGGCGACCTTCCCTATCCTACTTTTTGGCCATTTTTATTTCAAAAAAAATTTTTGGGGAATGATTATCTCAGCGCTTTTCTTAATTACTTTTAAAGAGGTTTTTCCCTTTGCTTTGATTATGGTCGCCGCCTGGCACTTTCTCAGAAAAGATTATAAATTAGGTTTGAGTTTAGGTGCAATATGCGGGTTTTGGATCGTATTGGTTTGGGTCATTCGCCCTTATTTGCTCGGCACGACTCTCCCAAAAGGCGAAGGATTTATACGCCTTTTATTTTTTGAGCCTTGGTCTTTAGTAGTTCAATACAAAGGACGGGGCGATCAAGTGAGACGCTTTTTTGAATTTCTACTGCCTTGGATTCCCATTTATTATTACGCAATCAAACAAAAGGTCCAGCCGAATTGGAATCTCGCACCGATCATTATCGCTCCATTTTTATTAAACTTTATACCGGTCATGTGGCGCCACCATTACGGAGCCCCTTTCTGCGCTTTTTTGTTTCTCATTCTGATACCTCTTAAACCAAATTTTCACCTACCTAAGAAAGGACTGGTAGTCTCTCTGCTTATTATCTTTGGACTCAATGGAGGCTTGTTTAGCAAAGGGATCAAACGTCTTATTTCGCCCACAACAACTAAGCTCTGTCCCGCCATACCTGCTCGAATTACAGCTCTTGATAAGGCCAGCGCCTATTTAAGGGATAACCCAAAAGGCAAAGCACTAGTAATGGCGCATATTATGCCAAACCTTGCTACTCGAGATCATATTTACCAAGTAGGTCTACCGGCCATTAGCGAAAAAAAAATGGGCCCTTTCCAGTATGTCCTGATTGAGAAACCTCGAAAGTTTGGGGACCGCTACCCGATGCACGACCGAGACTTTGAACGTCTATTGGCCACTTGGAAAAATAATCCTAGTGCTCAAATAATAATTGACGATGAATGGGTCTTCTTGGCCAAAGGGACATTTCACGCTTTTAAGTAGCTTTCTTCTCTCCGATAAAAATAAAGCAAGAATGAATATGATGAGCTGTAGGTAGCCGCCGCATAAAAATATCGAAATACTTAAAAGGCCAGGTGAGCAGCATTATAAGCAGATAGTTTAAATTAAAAAGAGTTCTTGAACCAAAAGAAAAAAGAGTTGCAAACCATTCTTGGAATACCCATAGCAGCGCTGAGGTTGGACCACCTTCTGGTCGTAGGTCCTCCATTTGAAAATCCTTAAATAAAACCTTAACTCCCTCTCTAGTCCAACGGGTGTAATCGTAAGGTGAGGCATGAAATCCGCAGATAAAAGGCACCGAGGCAAAAATTTTCCCACCAGGTCTTAAAATTCTCTCCATTTCGAGCACCACTACTCCGGGATTAGGGACATGCTCTAAAACAGAATTTATGATTAATAGGTCCACCGAATCATTTTTAAATGGTAATTTTTCTAAGTTCGAAACAATATCGACATTGTCATAGGCGATTAAGTCGAGATTGAATACATTCTTGGCCACTGCAAAATTTCCCGATCCCAGATTAACCGTAACTTTTTTATCTCCACCGTTTTGCCGAAGGAAATTCCCGATATCATTTTTAAGATAAAGGGGACTGACTGTATCTTTTAGGAGGCCATAGAGTTTGGGATATTTCTTAAAAAAAGTCTTTATTTTGTCTAGCGAGTCATGAGTCGGTGATTCTTCATGGACCACAAAATGAATTTTGTCATTTGCTAAGGAATATTTTTGATGGCAAGCGTTACACTTCGCAGCATCGGCTTCTAAGCTAAGGTTTTCTTCGCTACATTGAGGGCAAATTAATAGTTTTTCTTCAATTAGAGTTCTAATGTGCATGCTAAATTGATATCATCCACGAGTCCACAATTCAATTGATGCGAGTTAAAATGTTAATCCTCTCTATCGTCATTCCAGTTTACAACGGGGAACAATCCATTGCCGGATTGGTCGACGAACTCTTTGTTCATTTAAATGAACAAGTTAAACTCGAGATTATATTAGTTAATGACTGTAGCCCCGATAGAAGCTGGCAAGAGATTGAGAAGGTATCCAAGAAATATCCACAACAGGTACTAGCGATTAACCTTTCCAAAAATTTTGGAGAGCATAATGCTGTCATGGCAGGCTATAACCACTCTAGTGGAGATTATATAGTTAATATCGACGACGATTTTCAAAATCCACCATCTGAAATTCTAAAATTACTAAAAGAATTAAATACAGGACACGAAGTAGTTTATTCCAAATATTCAAAAAAGAAGCACCACTTCTTCAGAAACTGGGGAAGTTGGTTTACCAATGCAATGGCCACCATTATGCTAGGAAAGCCTAAAGGCCTCTACCTTTCTAGCTTTCGAATTATTTCAAAACAATTAAAAGATGAAATTATTCGTTATGCTGGGCCATTTCCCTATATCGATGGACTCATCCTCAGAAGTACCAACAAAATCGGAACAATTGAAGTTGAACACCATGATCGCAATGTAGGTCAAAGTAACTACACCATAGTCAAATTGATACGATTGTGGAGTTATATGTTTTTAAACTTCAGCGCATATCCCCTACGAATGGCCTCAATATTGGGCATGGTTTTTGCTGGTATTGGATTTCTCGGAGCAGCTGCTGTGTTTATTGAAAAATTATTATATCCCTCAACTCAAATTGGATGGACCTCGTTGATTATGACAGTTTTTGTCTTATCAGGAACACAGCTTGTTGTTCTCGGGGTGATAGGGGAATATATTGGCCGCTTATTTATTACTCAAAGTAATCGCCCTCAATATGTTATCCACCAAAAAATAGGAAGCCATGCTTCGAACAACTGAAGAATATCATAAGATGGCAGCAGTTGAACAAAGGCTCTGGTGGTATAAGTCTCTACACGAATTGGTGGCCCATTCAATTTCTAATTTCTACAGTCGAAAAAATCCAGAAGTAGTAGATGCAGGATGTGGTACAGGAGGTTGTTCTCTTTTTTTAAAAGAAAATGGAATTGCCGACTTGAGCGGCTTTGATATTTCCGAAGAAGCGGTCGAAATTTGTCATAAGAATGGCCTTACTTATAGCAAAGGCGACTTAAAGCTAATTAATCAATATTATCAAAAAGATTCAAAAGATATCGTCATTTGTAATGATGTCCTTTATTTTTTTGACAATAAAGAATGCACCGAGATTCTTAACAAAATTCACCAGGTTTTACGCCCTGGAGGTTTAGCAATTTTAAATCTTCCTGCACTAAAGGCTTTTTCTGGTAGTCACGATATTTCGGTAGGCAACCCGGGGAATCGTTATTCAATGAGAGTTCTAGATCAAATTATAGACCCAGCAATATTTAGCATACGCCAAACACTTTTCTGGCCATTTCTTCTATCTCCATTAATTTTCTTAATTCGCCTTAAACAAAGAATTTGGCTCCGAGTTTTTAAAGATTACAAATTTGACTCTGACATAGACCTTCCCCACCCGTTAATTAATAAAATTCTTTTAGCAATCGTTCGCTTTGAAAACCGTTGGTTACCTTTCAAACCTTGGGGCTCCTCTCTTTTTGTTGTACTGGAGGCAAAGTAATGGCAAGCATAATAAATATAGAGACTCATACCGATGAGCGAGGCTCTTTAAATGTCATCGAAGATCAAATTGGTTTTCCTGTAAAAAGAATTTTTTACATTCATGGTGTCCCTCAAAATCTAGAGCGAGGAGGCCATGGTCATTACCAATGCAAAATGGCATTAGTTACCATTGGAGGCTCTTGTACGCTTACAGTTGTAAATAAAAGTGGAGAAAGTGAGTTTAAATTAAACGATCCTGGTAAAGTTATTTGTCTTGATGTTTTAGATTGGCACCAAATGAAAGATTTTACTCCGGGTGCCGTTTTACTTGTCCTTGCAAGCGAAAATTACGATCCTAAAGACTACTTCAACGAAAGACCGAGCTATGATTGAATTTGAAAATTTAGGAAAATCAAATCAGCGCTTCTTTAAACAGTTCCAAACTGAATTCAATAGTTTTTCCAATTCAGGCTGGTACGTTTTAGGAGAGAGAGTTCAAAACTTTGAAAGGGAATTTGCAGAATACATTGGAACCAAGTATTGCATCGGTGTTGCATCAGGGCTAGATGCTTTGATTTTATCGCTGAAAGCACTAGAGTTGCCTAAAGGCGGGGAAGTTATCGTCCCGGCCAATACTTATATCGCAACAATTCTAGCGATAATAAATGCTGACCTCACTCCAGTTTTAGTTGAACCTAATCTGGATAGTTATAATATTAGCCCCGCCGCGGTTGTCGCTTCACTTGGTCCGCAAACCTGTGCAATCCTTTGCGTCCATATGTATGGAAACCCTTGTGAGATGAATTCACTAGTCGAAATTTGTAAGAATAATAATTTAAAACTAATCGAAGATGTGGCCCAGGCCCATGGTTCCACCTATTTTGAAAAGAAACTCGGTAGTTTTGGTAATACCGGTGCCTTTAGTTTTTATCCTACAAAAAATTTAGGAGCCTTAGGTGATGCTGGCGCTATTGTTACAGATGATGAAGAGTTAGCAAAAAAGCTCACTGCCCTTCGTAACTATGGGTCACATAGCAAATATAATTTTGAGTACCTCGGAATGAATTCCAGATTAGATGCCATCCAAGCCGGCTTTCTTTCGATAAAATTAAGAGAGCTGGATAGTATGCTAGAGCATAAAAGAAAACTGGCTAAGCTTTATTTAGAGAACCTCAATAGTGAATTTATTATTCCTAGCGAGAAAAAAGGCCTAAAAAATACTTATCATATATTTCCGATTCGCCATCCCAAAAGAGATCTACTCAAGAAGTTTCTTGAAGAAAATGGAATCAAAACAGAAATTCATTACCCCATTCCCCCACATAAACAAAAATGTATGCAAGATCGATTTGAGGCTGAATACCCTATTACCGAAGATATTCATCAAACTATTCTTTCTTTGCCCATTTCTTTTGGCCATTCAGAAGATGATGTTTTAAAGGTAATAGAGGCACTAAATAGCTTTGCTCAGGAGTCAAAATGAAAGGCATTATACTAGCTGGAGGAAAGGGTTCTCGCCTCTATCCTCTTACTGAAGTGGTAACCAAACAATTACAACCAATTTATAATAAACCTATGATTTATTATCCGCTCAGTATGCTAATGCTAAGTGGAATCAAAGAGGTCATGATAATTTGTAATGAATGTGACAAACCTCTTTTTGAAAAACTCCTAGGGGACGGATCACAATTTGGTATCTCTCTTGAATTTAAAGTTCAGGATGCTCCTAATGGATTACCCGAAGCATTTATCTTAGGTGAGGAGTTTATAGCGGAGCAAGATGTTTGTCTTTTACTCGGTGATAATATTTTTTATGGTGACTTTGATATCTTTCGAACTGCCTACCAAAATCAGCTGGCAAAAGAAAATGACCTTCATGCTAGAGTTTTCGCTTATAAAGTGACCGACCCTGAACGCTATGGCGTGGTTGATTTTGATCCCGATAGTAAAAGAGTTGTTGACCTAGAAGAAAAACCTACTCATCCAAAATCTCCCTATGCCATACCTGGTTTTTATTTCTTTGATAAAACCGTTTCAAGGCGTTCTAAAGAGCTTCGTCCCTCTCCGAGGGGTGAATTAGAGATTATTGATCTTATGCAAAGCTATCTAGACGATAATTCCCTGGCGGTAGAAATTCTGGGCAGAGGAATAGCCTGGCTTGATACCGGAACTCCTGAATCTCTTTGCCAGGCCTCAGACTTCGTAGCAGCTGTCGAACAAAGACAAGGTTTTAAAATCGCCTGTCTCGAGGAGATTTCTTACAAAATGGGCCTAATTGATAAATCTAAAATGATAGAGAATATTGAAAATATGCCCAACTGTGAATACAAGGATTATCTCAATTCAATATTAAAGGATGAGCTATGAACCGAAAGAAAATACTCCTCACCGGAGCTGCCGGTTTTATAGGGGCCAATTTCTTAAAGAGAATCTGCCTCAAAAAAGATATTGCTGAAAATTATTCGTTTGTAGTTTTGGATTCCCTAACCTACGCCGGGCATTTTCCAAGTATAGAGAAAGACCTGCAAGAAAATGACCATTTATCTTTCGTTAAAATGGATATTCGAGAATCTGAAAAAATTAGTCAGCTCTTCGCTGAAGAGAGCTTTGATGGCGTTTTACACTTTGCCGCTGAGTCGCATGTTGATAATTCAATAAAAGACCCAAACCTTTTCGTGGCGACCAATGTAATGGGAACCTTGAACCTTCTAAGGGCCTCTCAAGAGAATGCTAAGGAAGGTTTTCGATTTCTTCATGTAAGTACTGACGAAGTTTATGGAACCCTAGGTGAGAATGATCCCGCTTTTTGTGAAGAAACTCCATTGGCCACGAATAGCCCGTACAGCGCTTCAAAGGCCGGCTCAGATTTACTAGTCCGCTCGTACTTTCATACTTTTGGGTTAGATACTGTTATTACCCGTTGTTCAAATAATTATGGACCTTTTCAATTTCCAGAGAAACTCATTCCCTTAATGATCTTTCGCGCCCAAAAGGATCAAGAGCTGCCTGTCTATGGAGATGGTCGAAATATTAGAGATTGGATTTACGTAGAGGATCATAATGAAGGAGTCTGGGCAGCTTTCACTAAAGGAAAGGCCGGTGAAGTTTATAACTTAGGCGGCGCCTCCGAAAAACGTAATATAGAGGTTGTTAAAACCCTCTTAGAAAAACTAAAAAAACCTGAGTCACTTATTGCTTACGTTGAAGATCGTAAAGGTCATGACTGGCGCTATGCCATTAATTTTTCAAAAGCTGAACGAGAACTAGGCTGGGCGCCGACCGTCACTTTTGAAGCTGGTCTACAAAAAACGATCGATTGGTATATAGAAAACCCCTCTTGGATTGAGGAAGTTGAAAAGAAAACCAAGTTTAACCACTATAAGTAATTTTACCGTTGCTTATTTTCTTCGTACTTTCCGAGTAAAAATGAATTCCTCTCGAATTTCTCTAACTTGCCCTTTATCTGGAGGAGGAAAAGAAATTCGCGACATGATGGCCACTAAGCAATCCCTAACTCGACGAGGCATCTGCTGGTCAAAGTGAAGGCGTCGGGCCCTGCCTCTGTCATCAATCAACATCTTAAAAGAAATTTTCTGGGTCGAATTTTGAAAATGTGGGGTGTATTTTGCGAAACAAGCTTTGAATTGTTTTCTCTTGGAGAATAGCGCTTTTTTGGCGAGGTATTCCCCTTTTGTCGGCTTATTAGAAGAACATGCCTGCAAAGTAATAATTAGAGAAATGCATAAGAGGGTATTCTTCATAATTAAGGGCAAGTTAGCTTTTTAAGTTGTTCGCGAGTTAAATTTCTAGCACCAAGTGCCATGTCCATATTGACCGGTCTGGACGAGGTTTTATCAAGCTCTATCACAAAGAGTTGAGGACCATCTATTGATTCGACTTTAAAGAAGGCCATGCTTTCCTGTCCTAAGCATTCTCCTACTTTATATTCAGCTGAAGCAGAGCCATCCCCCATGCATCCCGAAATTAAAAGTAAGCCAATCAGGGCCAGGCTATTGCCAATATTTAGGAGTGTCGTCATCGTCACCATCTCCATTTTCTTCATTGCTAGGAACTATTTTTAAATGGGGTTTACCCTTGCGAAATTTTACTTGGGTAGCAACTGTATCTGCTTTTTTAAAGAATTTTTTAAAGCGAGGATTCGAAATGGCCATCATGTACAAGAAGCCACTAAGCATTGCTCCAAGGTGTCCCCATGAAAGAATCCCCATCGGTGAAGTGAAGCCATAAAAAAGCTGCATTCCGATTAGTAACATACAAAAATACTTGGCCTTCATCGGAATAATTAACATAAAAGTAAAAATCTGATCAGGAAATAGCACTGCATAGGCCAGACAAAGGGCCGAAGCTAATCCAGACATCCCGGTCAGAGGTAGGAATGCAGCAGCAGAGCCAGTGAAGAAAACCAGACCTATTAAAATAAAAATAATTCCCGCACCGAGAGAAGAAGTTAATAGAAAATAAAGATAGCGCCGAGGTCCCCAAAGATTTTCTAGCTCTGAGCCAATAAACCAGAATAAAAGGCCATTAAAAATAACTTCTAGAAAACTGTTCCCAAGGAATGGGTAAGTTATTAACTGATAAATATGACCTTGTGAAAAAGATCCAGAAGATAATCCTAAGAAGCCCAAAGAAAAGCCTGCGGCTTGGGTCAGAATTGTATTCAAGATAAAAATAGCCACATAGCTAATCATTATCCATTTATTAAAAAAGCTAAGTTTTGGCAGTCTAAGTTGGGCTTGATTCATACAATTTACTTTTGTGGAGTACTAATTTCGATTAGCACCCCGCCGGTGGATTTTGGGTGAATAAAATTTACCAGACAATTTTTGGCCCCAAGCTTTGGTTCCTCATGAATAAGCTGGTAACCTTTCTCTCTTAGCTCTCTAGTAGTTTCTAAAACATCGGGAACTTGAAAGCAGAGGTGATGAATACCAGCTCCTTTTTTATCCAAGAAGTTTTGAATTGGGCCCTTCCCATTTAATGGCGACAATAATTCTAAATGGGCATTGGTATCGATTGAAGCAAATGCTGTCACCACAGATTCCGATGCCACCTCTTCTCTTTCATTTGAAAAATGAAAGCCTAAGTCTTCATAAATTTTAATTGCGGGATCAAGTTCCGGGACAGCTATAGCAACGTGATCTAAGAAACTTTTTTTCAATTCAATCATGTTGATTATTCTAGACGCTTTCTAAGTATCTGGGAAGGTGGGAGGATCAATCGCATCAGTACAATCTGGATTGAGAGGGTCAAATATTGGTACTCCTGGAGGAGAAGGAGGAATGCAAATACCATTGCGGCATTCTCCATGGGTAGGAACATTATAACAGCGCAGTGCACAGGTAGGAGTTCCCTGCTGATCGAGTCCAGTTTTTACGATAAAGCAATTAGGAACATTCTCCTGGCGGCAATATTCTTTTGCGACACAGGATTGGCCGGGAGATTTTGAACAAAAAACTTTTTGATCAGCGCTATTCAAGTGAACGGCACAAGTCCCAGTCGATTGATTACAACAAAGGCTACTGCATTGAAAATCGGAACTACAAACTGCTCCTACTCCGCCATTTCCAATGACATTGGCATCTTCAAGACATTGGCTAACAATATCTTTGCCCCAACATCTCTGATTAAAACAACAGGTGTTAGCACCACAGGCCTGGCTATTACTACAGGCATTCATTGCTGAATACAGCACTTCATTTCCTTCAAAATTGGTTAGGCTTGGTCGAATTAGCTGAATTTTTACATCTTTAGAAGTACTAAGAACGACATCTCTGCCAGATTCGATATCTCGAGAAAGAATTTCAATTGTGGCAGATACATTACAAGAACCAATACCTTCATTAGTAAACTCATCAAAATTAGTGACTCGTCCATTACAGCCCGCCATAAAGGAAGTCGAAGTGCTGACAACCAAGCCGGGATCTAAACCCCTAACAGCGTCGTTACTAGCAGTGCTCACCAAATCGAAAGGGGTAATGCTTGAGAGGTGAGAAACTCCTGCGGTTAAATTCATTTTAAACACACGTGGGAATAAGAATGAATTTATTCCACCATTTGCGGTAGTATCCATTGTCTTTTGAAAAAGTCCTGTTGCCGGAGTGGAAGAAGAAACTTCAGAAAAATAGGCGCCAGTTCGAATCTCCCATTGGCTCTCTGCCAGGGGGCGAAATGGGCCATTATAGGTAAAAGTTGTAGCGCCAAAAATAACATTTTCCCCTACCGACATGCTCCCGGCTCCTGTTAATGTTTGATTAACAGAAGTAAAGAAATTGGCGCGGTCGTTATTGTCAGGAAGGCATTTTTTTAAACTGGTACTTAAAGATTCACTGGCATAACCATTTCCAGAAATATCAATTTGCGGTTCAGTTGGTAGCTTTGCGATTCCACCTTCAAGCAGCCCCGAATCGACCACTTTTGCATAAGCGTAGTTACATTTCTCTCCGGCACTATCACAAAAGCCATTGGCCGAGCTGCCTTGAAAAGTAGGATCATCTTCTAGCTTTAATCCTCGACAAAATAATCCACCATTACGTGGGTTCAGTGTTGGAGTTTTGACTTCATCTCCACTGGTATCTCTATAATCATTATAGTCGAAGAGATCGTAGAGCAATCTTATATTATTAAAAGGCTGGTTATTCATGTCTAAAATTAATACTTCAATATCAGTCTGCGGAGTAATTCCTGTGCCTCTTCCAATTACTGCCGGAATAATGATCGGCTCTAACTCACGCCCAAAATTGAAGCGAACCTTAACTACCTTTTCGTTCAGAGCTGTTACATTGAGTCCCGATAGATAGAGGTAGCCTTTAAAGTTTTTAGGAATAGTGACTTTGGTTTTATAGTTGCCATCGAAAGGATCAATGATATGCCGGAGCTCTGTAATGCCATTAGGAAATTCTTCAAGGTCGGCACCGCCCAATCCACCATCGCCAGGGCCGGCTCCAGGGCCATTACTGCCACCGCCGTTGCTGCCATTTACACCATCTTTGGTACTCGATTTTTTCGCTCTAACACCGCCATTTTCAACACAAGAGCTAGAGAACAATCCCACCAATCCTAGCAGTACTAGGAAAAGCGTAAAATCATGTAAATTAGGTCCTCTTCTTCTTTTAATTATCATTTTTCTCTCTTCTCTCCTAAGGCGTATCGGCGAATTCTGGCCGAGCCCTTAGCAAGTTGGGGTTTTCACTGATTCTATTATCCGTCCTTTTCAGGTGGATAATCTGGGGCTGCCAGGAATCAAGGAAAATCCCTTAAATTTCGGATAGTTATGTGCTGTGATTTTATCTTCACTGAAAAAGCAGGGGGCAAAGATTGACCGGCCCCTAAGGCGCTTTTATGAGGTTTTAGAGATAATTCATAATTACAGAGACTTAGAAGGCATCTGTTTCGGCGATCAATAGCCCCGCGATCTCGCTCTCGCTGAGTGAGTGACCAGAGCCTTGGGCGATATGCAAACGGGCCTCAGGAAAGGCCTTTTTCAGCTCCCAGGCGGACTCAATTGGGCAAACGACATCGTAGCGGCCATGGACAATAACAGTGGGAATATGGCGGATTTTCTCTATATTTTCAATCAGCCAATTATCAGTTTCAAAGAAGCAGCTTTGAGTAAAGTAATGGCATTCAATTCGGGCAAAGGCATCAGCAAATTGATCCTCTTCGAATGATTTCATCAGCTCTTGGTCTTGAATTAATTTAGATGTCGAGGCTTCCCAAACTGCCCAAGCCTTGGCGGCCTCAGCTCGAACTTGCGGGTCCTCGGAAGTGAGGCGTTTATGATAGGCCGATACTAGGTCACCTCTCTCCTCGGGGGGAATAGGTGCTAGGTATTTATCCCAGGCGTCGGGGTAAATTTTAGAACAGCCCTCTTGGTAAAACCAATCAATTTCTTTTTTTCGGACTAAAAATATTCCTCTTAAGAAAAGCCCTGTTACAGAATCGGGGTGGCTTATGGAATAGGCCAAGGCTAGAGTTGAGCCCCATGAGCCGCCGAAAACCGCCCACCTCTCAAGCGAAAAGTGATTTCTCAGCTTCTCTATATCGGCAACTGAATGCCATGTCGTATTGTCTTTTAACTCACTAAAGGGTGTGGAGCGCCCACAACCTCTTTGATCAAAAAGAATTATTCTATATTTTTCAGGGTTAAAATACCTGCGATAATTTGCACCACATCCACCTCCTGGACCTCCATGAAGAAAAACGACGGGAGTGCCTTCAGGGTTACCAACTTCTTCATAATATAATGAATGAAGCTCATTTACAGCAAGATGACCACTGTTATAGGGTTCAATCTCTGGATATAATTTGGCCATTAGTCTTCTCCTTTAAGGTCAGCTGCAGTAGAGGAAATAAATTTATCTCTTAAATCAAAATACAAGTGTACCAGGTAGACTCCAAAAAATATTTCTACTAATGCATCAGGAATTAAAAGAAAAATTCTGACCATTAAGCGAAAGTCACCCTTCGGTATAAAAAATGAAGGAAGCATTATAAGTACTGTTGCTAGCCCATAAAAGAATACTGCCCCGATTACCTTAAGTGGATCGCTATGGACCAATTTACGACTCCAACTAAAATAGCTCTCTCGATTTCCATCTAAGACCACAATTACTGTTACGAAAATAAAAGCAAATGCTGCGTAAAAGCCGGGAAAAATTAGCATTAAGCCACCGGCCATCATGCTTAGTCCATAAAGAAGCATGTAGAGCAAAAAACCCGGACAATCGAGTACTCCTTCCCAGAAAACCTTACCTATTGGCAGTTCAACTTTATCTCTAAACGCTTTTGCTTGCAGCATCACTGCAACAAAGAGCCATGACATAACTATACCCACCCCTAAATTAATGAGCAGAAAGTAGAAGTCAGCTTCTTGTCCTTGCTGATTACTTTGAATGATTAATGGAATAGAACCAAAGGAAACCAGCAAAGCACCAACCACCAGAAAAAAAAGAGGAGACCTTTTTAAATTCCAAACTGTTAAATTAAATAGGTTTTCCATTTTTTCCTAACGCTTCAAAGGTTCCCTTTTCAATATTCTTGGTCACCCCTGGTACGGTGAAAACCTTATTGTGAAAGCTGATATAAAATCCAGGGGCGACTAATCCAGCGGCCAGTAATGCCTCGGTAACATTTTGCTTTGCATCTGAATCTTGGAAACCCATTGGTTTCATTGCGCCGGTAAAAATCACTGGTACATTCGGGTTTTGGATTTCTTTAAAGCAAAATTCTGCACTCTTTGCCATAGAGTCAGTACCATGCAAAACAACAATAGGTTGATTTTTGGCCATCTGCTTTTGAATCGTCTTTACTAATAATGTTCGGTCATAATCTGTCATGAAAAGTGAGTCTTTAGACATCACTGAAAAGATATGCAGGTAGGTATTTGGTAGTCGTAGGCCAGAAAGAATTAAATTTTTTAGCTGGGTTTCACGATTACTGAGAGAGCCATCAAATTCGTCGTAGCTTTTATCAATTGTCCCACCAGTGGTGATTATTATGACCTCTAAGGAATGACCTTTTGATTTTTCTAATTTATTTTCTTTAGTCGTCATTTTATCAGTCACTTAACGCTTTGCAGAGCGAAGCTTTATTGTGGTGCCTAACCTTGACACTGGTTCAATTTATCCCATCTTAGAGCAAAGAAAATCTTTAGACCAGGAGTTTAACATGGGCCAGCGAAAAGGCACTATTTCAGTAAAAA
The DNA here is from genome assembly GCA_018646195.1 of Halobacteriovoraceae bacterium. Taxonomy (GTDB): domain Bacteria; phylum Bdellovibrionota; class Bacteriovoracia; order Bacteriovoracales; family Bacteriovoracaceae; genus JABGVH01. The sequence goes on along the minus strand of JABGVH010000230.1, from coordinate 23,163 downwards.
CCGGGGACATTTTCCCAATCATAAAAAAATGGCTCTATTCTGAGCACGATATATTTCTTAGAGAATTAGTCGCCAATGCTACTGACGCCATTTCGAAAAGGGCCACTTTGGCACGAACTAGAAATCAAGAAATTCCCACGCCTCGAATAGACGTGCTACTTAACAAGACCAAAAAAACTATTACCATTTGTGACAATGGTCTAGGGATGACTGAAGAAGAAGTTGAGAAATATATTTCGCAATTAGCTTTTTCCGGTGCAGAAGAGTTTATTAAGAAAATGGAAAAAGAAGGTCAAAAAGCTGATGAAGTTATTGGTAAATTTGGTCTTGGTTTTTATTCAAGTTTCATGGTGGCAGGAAAAGTCGTAGTTGATTCTCTTTCAATGGAAGAGGGTTCAGTTGCAACACGTTGGACCTGTGACGGAGATACTGAATATACTTTTTCAGAATCTGACCGCAAGGAAGTTGGAACCTCGATAACTCTTCATGCAAATGAAGATGGAATCGAATTTCTCGATAAGTGGAAACTAATTAACACCCTGAAAAATTTCTGTGACTATATGCCATCAGCTATTTACGTTCTTGATTGCGAAGAGGCCCCTGTAAAGGCCACTAAAGAAGACGGAAGTGTGGACGAAACGGCAGAAGCGACTCCGGTTGAGCCTACTCTTATTAATGATACCACTCCAATCTGGAGAAAAGATCCTAAAGAATTATCCGATGATGACTATAAAGCATTTTATCGCAAACAGTTTCCTATGGATCAAGATCCTCTCTTTTGGATCCACCTAAAAATTGACCATCCTTTTACACTTGAAGGGATCCTTTACTTTCCGAAACTAAATCCTCAAAAACCTATGAACGAAAGAAATATTCGTTTGTACTGCAAGCAAGTATTTGTATCGGACGACGTTAAAAATATTATTCCTGACTTTCTTTCGCTACTAAAAGGATCAATCGATTCTACAGACATTCCGTTAAACGTCAGCCGTTCAGCACTGCAAGGCGACCCAAATGTCAGAAGAATTAATAGCTACATCGTTAAAAAAGTAGCCGATGCCCTAAAAACGCTCTTCAAAAAAGATCGCGAAAAATATGAAAGTATCTGGCAAGATATTGGCCTTTTCGTAAAATACGGAATTGTTTCTGATACTAAATTTGATGAGACCATGAGAGAACGTGTTATCTTTAAAAACGGAGCTGATAAATTTCAGACGCTCCCCGAATATAGAGAGAGTATCCCCGCAGAATATCGTGAGAAAATGGGAGAAAAAGTTCTCTACTTTGAAAGCGGAAAATCGGACTACAGTCTTCGCAGTCAATTGCACGAAGCTGGACTGACAAGTTTTGAGACCGAAGAACATATAGATCCGCATTTCATGCAGCATGTAGAGATGCAAGGAAAAGAAGAAAACAAAGTTCAATTTGTTTCTGTTGACTCTGAATTTTCAAACTTAATGGGAACTGAAAATACAACTCCAGAAGACATCAAAATAAAAGACCTCTTCGTCTCTATCCTTGCCCCTGAAAAAGCCAAAGAAGAAGGAGCTGAAGAAAAGCCTGCCTTCCCAATGGAGGGTGGTTTAGCGGTTGAAGTAGAAAAAGTAAAAAATGCCAAGGCCCCAGCCTACTTTAAAGTCGATGAGCAAATGAAACGTTTCGCCCGTATGACACAGAGTATGGGACAACCGGCAAGTTTCCCGGTCAAGAAAACGCTTGTTATTAATCCTGGAAATCCACTCATTCAAAATGCCATGAAAATACATGAGAAAGGTGGGAATAACCAACTAGTTGAGAAAATCGCTCACCATGTAGAGGACCTAGCAGCAATTTCAAGCCAGGGACTTAAGAATGAAGAGAAAGATCAATTCGTCCAGAGAACTCAAGACCTCATACAAGAATTAACAAGTTTGGCCCTTTAAGAAAAATATCAAGCTACCCTTCAGCCGAAGGGTAGCTTTTTCTAGAAAATTTGGCATCCTAAGGCCATAATTAACCCATGCGATTACTTTCAACAATATTAATTTCAAGCCTTCTCTCCCTATTCATTTTGGAGCTAGGTGTTCGCTACATTGCTCCACAAGTAAAAGGCCCACAGCTAGTCTGGAGTAAAGAATTCGGTTTCGTCGCACCAAAGAATTCTCTATTAGAACATTCTCTGGATGGAGTATTTAATTATACCTACCATATCAATTCGCAAGGATTCCGAGGGCAAGAATGGACAATGAATAAAAATTTCATTTTTGTTCTAGGGGATTCCTATTCATTTGGTCAGGGAGTAACTGAAGGAAAGCAGTATAGTGCAATAGTCAGGAGAAATATTTTCCCAAATAGTGAGGTCATAAATCTCTCCACTCCCGGATGGGGAATCACCCAGCAAATAAAAGCGTACTTGCTCTATAGCAAAAAATTTAGACCTAAAACTATTATTCTTCAATACGCCAGCAATGACCCTCTTGATAATTTACATTTCCCGGTCATCGCAATTGAAAATAAGCAATTTAAGCCTTTAATTCTGCAGCCTCCTTTTTTCATAAAATGGTTTCCAAGAGTTTTTAGAAAAATTCTCTACAAATTTCAAAGCTATCAATACTTACGTTTGAAAATCACCGCCTACCTGCATAGTAGCAAGGCCACCAAAACCTCTGGAGAAAATGGCCCTAATGCTGAACAAGTTAACCATCTTAAGTTGTTAAAACTATTTGTTAAGAAACTGCAAGACGATCAGACCAAGCTGATCTTTCTTTATCATGGGCCACATCTTTCGAACTTCCAAAATTTAACAAGTTTTTTAAAAAATAAAAAAATTACCAAACTAGATGCCAATAGTTACTTCAAAGGTGCTGGTCCTTTTGACTCTCCTGACGGTCACGAATGGGGAGAGAAGGGACACGCAATAATCGCTCAGCAATTGATAACGCTATTAAGACCAGGCAAAGAGGGAAATTAACCCATCGTGCGACGCGTCTACTACTTGATTTTAGGTCCTCTATTCCTGTTAATAATACCCATAAGCCGAATTTACTTCGCTTTCATCACCTTTTATAAGACACTCCCGCTCGATTCAATACACGTTAGATTGTCTGCATAGATCAGCTTTTTCCTGGGGAGGATATACATGAAATTCATTTTACTACTTACAATTGGACTGACCCTATTGGTTTCTTGTTCGAAAAATAATTCAGGTGATGCAATTGTAAGCTCTGATATTTTCTCCAATCGGCCTCAAAATAATAACGATCCTGAAAAGGGACGCTTTATTGCAATATTAAAACTAGAAACCCCTGCACTGCTAACCACATCTTCAGTTAATGATGCTGGTGTTACGGTTATTGACCCGGAAGAGGCAAAAAACCTTGAAGCAGAACAAGAGGAAATGATTGCAAAGCTGACGGTCCTTTCTAAAGAGATAAAGGTTCTTCGAAGATATAAGTTAGTACTTAATGCTTTGGCAGTTCTCGCTCCCAAGAAATTTGAAGGCCAGTTTAAAAATATGACTGGAATATCTTACATGGAAAAAGAGCAAGCTTTTGCTAGGGCCGAGGTCATTCGGTCTGAGTCGGTTTTAAAAGCTGATACCGACTTAAATGCAGCGAACTCTACCACCTTTATTGGAGCCGATAAGGCCCATGCCTTAGGCATAAAAGGTCAGGGTATAAAAGTAGGGATTCTTGATACAGGAATCGACTACACCCATAAAATGCTTGGAGGTGTAGGAACCAAAGAAGCCTACGAAGCAATCGATCCTAGTAAAGATGCTTTACTGGGTTATCCCAACGCTAAAGTAGTAGGTGGTGTTGATTTAGTAGGAACCAATTACGATGCGTCCTCCCCTATTTTTTCCCAACATATCCCACTTCCAGATAATAATCCTATCGATGAAGGTGGTCATGGTTCTCATGTAGCTGGATCAGTTGCCGGAATTGGCGATGGGATAAAGACCTACAATGGAGTGGCGCCAGATGCTACTCTTCACGCCATCAAGGTATTCGGTGCTAAGGGTTCTACTGGAGATATGGTAATTATTGCAGGTCTAGAATATGCCGCTGATCCAAATGCCGATGGTGAACTAGAGGATCAGCTCGATGTAGTGAACCTATCCCTTGGTTCTGGCTTTGGGAAAATGCATAGTCTCTATAACGAAGCAGTAAAAAATCTAGTTGATGGTGGTACCTTCATGGTGGCTTCGGCAGGTAACTCCGGCCATAACGTTAATATCGTAGGCTCCCCCAGTATCATCAATGAAGCCTTTTCAATTGGAGCCTCAGTTGATGATATGTCTCATAATGTTAATTTTGGTGCCGTTGCTTTTAACCTACCCAATGTTCATGAGCCTCTACTCGCCGAACTAGTTGAAGGGAATATTTCAAAACCAATTTCAGAAACAGAAGTGGTCGGAAAATTAGTCTTTATAGGTGATGCTGCCAATGACCTCAGCGATGAGCAAAAAGCTGCAGTAAAGGGAAATGTCGCATTGATTGATAGAGGAGCAGTATCCTTTATAGACAAACTTACTAGAGCGGAAAATGCTGGTGCGATCGGAGTCGTAGTCGCCAATAATCGTCCTGGTGCTGCCATACGTATGGGTGGAGAAGGCAAAGTTGAACTTCCTGCTGTGATGATTACACAGGCAATTGGAAATCAACTTAAAACTGCCATGACTGCTGGTGACACAGTCATTACTTTTAAAACAGAAGCCCAAATGGTTAAAGAAGAACTGATAGATACGCTTACAAGTTTTTCTTCAAGAGGACCTCGTTTTGGCGATAGTGGACTAAAGCCTGAAATAGCAGCTCCTGGATTTAATATAATCTCAGCTGCGATGGGAAAAGGTGATGCTGCAGTTCAAATGAGTGGTACCTCTATGAGCGCTCCCCATATGGCGGGAGTGATGGCCCTTTTAGTTCAAAAATTTCCTAAACTTTCGACTAAGGAATTAAAGGCCCTGGCCATGAACACCGCAAAAAGTATGGATGATGCCGAAGGCAAAAACTATCCGATTGCCATGCAGGGAGCAGGAAGAATTCAAGTTGGAAAGGCGGTAAACACTAAAGTGATTGCCTTACCTGGTGGCCTGTCACTAGGCGATCTTAATATCGCGACCAAGAAGATGGTTAGGAAGAAAATTACCTTAAAAAATATATCCGCAACTGATTTAACTCTCTCATTAAAGAGTATTAAAAAAGACCTAGTCGAAGTTCAAGGAGTTGATAAAATTCAGCTTAAAGCGGGAGAATCAAAAACCCTTACGGTAAATTTATTATTAAAAGCACCCGCCAATAAAGAATCGTACGTTGAAATTGACGGCCTTTTGCAGGTACTGGAAGGTGGAACGGAAAATGAAGTCGCCAGAGTTCCTTTTCTTGCAGTCGTAAAGAAAATTTCAAGTATAGCAAGTACCGGATTTAAGATTTTCGCAGAAAGCAACGAAGACGCCCCAGGCTCAGCAGTTGATCTGAAATTAAAAAATAATGGTAAAAATAACGGTGAAGCGCTTATCTTTAACCTTCTCGGGAAAGATCAAAGAAAGCCAGGTGCTGGAATGGTATCCAGAGTTCGCTCACGTGCCTGCGACCTCCAAAGTGCTGGTTTTAGAGTCGTTAAAAAATCCGTTCAGGGAGCCGATAAGCAATTCCTACAATTTGCAGTTAAGCTTTTTAACCCCGTCACACATTGGCAAGGATGTGAAGTCTCCGTACTTCTAGATGCAAATGGAGATGGCGTTGCTGAGCAAGAGCTAGTTGGCCTTATTCACCAAAACCTCAGTGGCTTAGATCGCAATGGATTAAACTTTAATTCATTTCTACTTGATGCGACTAAGGTAAGAAAAATGAGAGCTGAATACGAAAGTGCTTACGCTACCTACTCCCAAGTTGGAGGCAAAAAGCCAGAGCAAGACTACAAAGCGGCCATTCTAGGTTCTGGGGATATGCATTTTTACAATCATTCTACTATTAGCGTGATTGAAGCAGAACTTTCACTCTTACAGAAAAATGTTAAAGGTCAGCTCTCTTTTAAGCTAGCGGTATTAAATGAAGATCCTGCAGCAATTGAAGCAGACGACTTTTTGGGTAAGCTTAACAAGTGGAAGACCATTCATCCCACTGAAGAGGCGATGAGTTTCGGAGAAATTCCTGAGATTGTGACAGTTAAAGCCGGCGAAGAAAAGAATATTGAACTGGTCAAAGGCGAAGGGGAAGAAAAATTAGTCCTCTACTACCCTCAAAATGCTGGTACAAAAACTCAGACTAAAGTTGATAAGCAATCAGAAGTATTAAAAAATAATTTTGAATTCTAATTAAAAAATGGAGTTGGGTTCTCTTCGAGTTGAGCATAGAAGAGAACCCGGCCCCTTTCTTACCCCGGTCGGTCAATGGGTGTATGAAAAGTATGAATGTCGTTGACCGAGGTCAGAATCTCATTTACCTTTTCAGGGCCCTAATAAATTTCTCTCAATCACTTTCTTCGCGAGGATAGACAACATTCCCCGAAACACTCATACTCCCTATCGGAGGGGCTCTCAGAGACTTTAATTCCCCTAAATTACCGAAAAAAGGAGAAACATTTACCTGTTAGAATCCTGGCAGTGGCCGTAATTATTACAACTTAGACCCTTCAAACCTCACAAATCACTATCATTATAGAGTTACCAAATTCAGTGAATTACCATTTGAAATAGCCATATAAAGGAGAAGCTTTTATGAAACTCAAGGCCTTCATCATTCCCGTGATGGTCCTCACTTTAAGTGCCTGTGAAGCACTTAAAATGCCAAAGACCACTAGCGAAATGAATAAAACCACCAAAAATATGAGTGAAACCACCCAAGGCATGTCAGCGACCACCGAAAAGATGGCCGGCAATATGGAGCAGACTCTTGTTAAGATGGATCAGACCAACACGACAATGCAAGAGATGCATCAAGGGACGGCTGACCTTCTCTGCCAAAATCGATCTAAAGAGGCGCAGGAATCCCGCGACAGGAATTTTAATCGGCTAAAGGAAGTTGAATCATTTGAAGAAAAATTAGTACACGCCGCAGTCTTTTTTAAATCTTTTGAATTTCAATTATGGAGAAATGCTGAGCTAGAGTGCCGACCAAGATCGGAATTCATTCACCATGCCGCAAAAGAATTTTTTAGAAAATCTGCTGGTTTATTTTCAAATATAGAATTAAAGGACCTTACTCCTGCAGAAGCAAAAGAGAATAATGACGTTCTTACCTTAATGGCACTTTCAGTGGCCATGCACGAAATTCACCCTTTCCAAGAAGACGTCTTAAGCAAAGACGAAACAGTTGAAAAAGTATCTGTTCTCTCTATCATAAAAGATGCACTTCAAAAGAGTGAAGCTTTAGAAAACGCCACCATCACGACAGACGCCTTAACTCATGCCGAAAGTGAAGTAATTTTTTGGCAGGTGGAGGCGACATTATTCTTAAATATGCGCCAAAATTTTCTGGCGACGATGATGCTCGCTAAAGTTTCAGATATAGCTACTGCCGGGCAACTCGAGAAAGTAAAAATGGTAATGGGTTCTTGGGACTCAAAATATCACAAAATAAATACCGTAAGGCAGGAGAAAGTTCTTAAGTTTGTTGGTGAGTCACTAAAGACACGCGACTTTTTAAAGGCCAATAATTTTAAACACGACTTTGATGAAAACCTTAAAAAGATCTTAACAAATATGAAAATTTCTAGCTGTACCCCGGAAACCTGCAATGCAGTCAAAGCAAAAAATTCATATATTTTTGCGAAGTTGGTTGAAGGTATTACTAAAGAAAAGCCCTTTAATAGTATAATGCAAGAGGTAGCTCTCGAGTTGGCCCAAATGGCCTCAAGAAAAGCGGAATCGGAGCGAGAACCAGACGATACTGATGATTAGAAAATCGAAAAACCCCTCAGGACGAGGGGTTTTTGGAGATTGTCACTGGTCGAGAACAATGCGGTGGTGGAACATCCATGTGTCCGCACCCGATCATCCATGAAGGGAGCGTTCCCAAACAGTTGACGGCAGATGAAAATTAAAAATATTTTTAGTGCTTTATGTTTTGGCGGTTAAATTTAAGAACTGCATCACTTCCCATTCCTTCCCCCGGAAGTTCTTCTTTTATAGGTAGCTTTACAACATTTTTATTATTAAAAGTTTTCCCTAAGGTATGCGATTTCTTTTGATAGGGTATATGGGTCTCAATTCTCTCCTGATCCTCTTTGCAGCCAATGCAAAGATTGGCAGTAGGCCGGGCATATAAACGGGAGAGCTCAATATCATCCTCACATTCGATACAACAACCAAAACTTCCATTTTCAATTCGCTCCAGTGCTGAATCGACTTTCTTAAGGAAAAAATTTTGACGTCCTTTCAATTTCAATAGGAGCTCTTGCTCACGCTCTAAAGTGACGTGGTCAACCTCGTCACCTTTCTGGGAGCTCTCGAATTCTTTTTCAAGAGAGAGTTCGCTCATTAGCTGACTCTTTTTTAGGTCTAAGAATAAATTTTTGAAGTGTTCTGTACTAGTGGTTTCCATTGCCAATCTCCTTCTGGGTAAGCGGTGGGTACTTTTGATCTTCCTGATCTCGGGCCTCCTGCCCGCTTAGCTCTCCTCCTTCCTAGAAGATCGCATGCAATAGGTATTGCAGTTACTGTGCCATATTTAATATTCCTTTTTTCAAGCGTTTATCCCCTAGACGCGGCTGGCAAAATGGACCTGTAGCATTTTGCCCCTGAGCATTTCGTCACTGATGATAGAAGATTTAAAAAAATCACATAAAAATGACAATTATTAATTAGAAAATAACCGATGATAGAACTAACAACTATAAAGGAGAAGTTATGAAGAAGTTGATCGTTTTTATTTTTATGGCCTTTTTAATATCATCTTGTGGCCACCACAGAAAATGTACAGGAAAAAGTAATAAAGTTTGTTGTGCTAAGAAGTCAAAATGTTCAGGAAAGTCCTGCAGTCTCAAGAAGAAAAGCAAGAAATGTTCTGGGAAATCCTGCAGCCTCAAGCATAAAAAATCTAAATGCTCTACTAAGTCATGCAAACATTCTTCAAAGAAAAAGGCCAGCAACGGACCAGGCTATTAAGTAGCAATATACATATTTTTAGTTTGAAGTCGGTTATCTTAAAGGAGACTTGTTTATCAAAAAAATGATTAAACTAATGTCTCCCCGTCTTTATTGAAATTTAACTCACCTTTGTCTGCCTTGAGGCGAACAATTTCCATGATTTTTTCGGTGGCCTCATTAACTTTACTTATTGGTTGGGGCTGGCCGACTAAAACGTCGTTGATCTCTTCTTGCATTCCTTTTGATATATTGGAGAGAATATGGTCTTTCAATTCCTGGCTAGCTATCTTTAGAGCTAGCCCTAAGTCTTTTAAATCAATCTCTCTCAGCAATTCTGAAAGCATTTGTACTGTAAGGTAACGTAGGTCCTCAAGTGTGATCATGCACTTTTTTAAAAGCTCGGCCATCTGAGGATCTTGTAAGGCAATTTTGTCGAGCACCTTGGCCCTCTCAAGCGGAGCTAATCCAGATAACATCTCGGCAGCGGCCTTTGGGCCACCTTTAAATTGGCTCATTTAACTTCCTCGGTAAGGATCATTTTTGACAAGATAATTCACGACATAATCATGGACGCCCTCTTCCAGGCTCCTCCACTCAAAATTAGGCAAAATTTTAGAAAATTTTGTCATTTCAGCCTCAGTGAAATATTGGTACTGCTCTCTAATACTTTCAGGCATTGGAATAAACACAATTTTAGTTTCAAGATGCATTGACTTGAAAGTTTGATCGGCCAGATCATAAAAAGAGCGGGCCTTTCCAGTCCCCATATTTATAATCTCTTTACCCGGGACTTTCATAAGTTCTATCATACCTCGAGCGACGTCCGGTCCATAAACAAAATCCCTAAGTTGTTCGCCATCTTTAAATCCTTTTTTATGTGATTTAAAGAGTTTTACCTGACCACTACTTTTAATTTGCCCAAAGGCCTTGTGAACTAGAGATCGCATTTCGCCTTTATGGTATTCATTTGGCCCATAAACATTAAAGAACTTGATGCCATAAAAATGTTCCGGGGTATCTCCTAATGCCAATTGTTCAAGTACCCAGAGGTCGAATTTTAGCTTGGAGTCACCATATGGATTTAAGGCCGAATACTGTGCAATTTTTTGATGCTCATCTGAATATCCCTGCTCCCCGCTTCCGTAAGTCGCAGCACTTGAAGCGTATATCATTGGGATATTTAATTCTTTGGCCTGCTTAAATAAAATTTTAGAGTATTCGATATTATTTTCTTTTAAATATTCTAAATCTCTCTCTGTGGTAGAAGAGCATGCACCCATATGATAAATAGCACTAATTTTTTTGAACTCGGGATCTGTAAAAAGTTCTTCGGCTTCAAGATATTTAGAAAATTTTAGACCCGCAAGATTTTTATCTTTTATGGCCTGGTCTTGTCCCTTTTGATTTTTATGATCAACTAGAAGAATATCAGTAATTCCCAGGTCGTTTAGCTCGGCCACCAAAAGACTACCAATGAAACCACCACCTCCAGTGACTAGGATCATGAATGCCCCGCTAATAGCTCAGGGTCTTCGCGAGAGACTAACCCTACCAATACTATTAGTAATAAAATTAGTTTGGCAGCATCCAATTTAACATATAGATGATGGTAGAACTGATGAATTTCCTCAGCGCTCTTATATTCTTTAGATTCTTCAACATGCTGATGCATTTGATTGGCGTATTCACCTACGGCCGGAGTAATTTTGATAATATAAGCAACCGAGATAAGAGTTGATAATGCAAGAGCAAATAAAGTAATAATAGTCCCTCTATGTTTAATACGTCCCTTAGTCATTAAGTAAACTAAAATAAGTGATGCCATCCCAAAACCTAATTCTAGTGAATTAAAAGTCGAGAAAATTTTCATGCCAATTTTACCGGCTATTTCGGCGTCTGGAACGTTCCTAAATAAAAGAGGAACCGCCAGGAAGTCGATTAGACAAGTCATGGAAAACCAAGAACTCACAAAGATTAAAGCGATACTTTTAAAGTGTGTAAATTTCATGAGCTATGTTGCCTCGCTAAGTAAGGGTGAACGACAAGGGCCACAGCCAGCACTCCAACTTCGAATAGACATACTAAAGGAAACCACAGTCCCATCATGGTGATAATATCCGGGGGAGTCATAACAGCCGAGAGAACCGCAAAACCAACATAGATATAGCGCCGCTTCTCTTTCAATGAGTATTTTGTGACAAGACCCATGAATCCCAATATGAGTAATATATTTGGTAATTGAAAAACAAGACCTAGGAAAACTAAGACCTTTGAAGAAAGCACAAGGTATTCTTTTAGACTAATAGTCGCTGCTACGTTATCGACACCGAAGGTCATCAAAGTTTCGAAAGTAATTGGGAAAACAACAAAATAACCAAAGCTAACGCCTATTATAAAAAGAAAAAAACCAACTAATAGAAAAGGACGAACCGCCTTTACTTCGAATTCATGTAATCCTGGCTTTATAAACTTCCAGATTTGCCAAAACCATAAGGGGCTAGAAATGATTAAAGAGGTCCAAAAGGCCACTTGTAATTGGGAAATTACTTTATCAAGGATTCCAAGGTAAACGATCTGTCCCTGGGCCATTTCCGGCGCTAATTGATTTTGAGAGGCCAGAGCAGCCCTTAAAGGCATGAGTAGGAAGTCTGAAATATATTGACCAAAGGAATAGGCGATAAAGAACGCCCCAACCACGATAAAGACAACTCTGATAAGAGTTTTTCGTAGTTCTTCTAAATGCTCAACCAAGGTCATTTCTTTCATTGATTACCAACTCGCCGCATCACCCGTCACTCTTTAAAAGTCTATCAAAACAGGTGATAATAAGCTTATGCAATATAACTCAATTCTCATTCCTTTAGTACTTCTAAGCTTAGCATTTCCTAGCGCTCTTTGGGCGCAAAAAAATAAGCTACTGGTCTGCTTAGGCGAGGAAGAAACTCAAATACATAAGCGTAAAATTAATGGCCCTATTTACAAGCTTAATCAGCATTTTATCAATGAGCTAGCGGGAATAAATGATGTCCCCTTGAAGGACGAGTTCTATCAAGAGATCTGTAAGAAAAAAATATTATCCCCATCTGTAAATCTTCTCTACCATCTTCTTTTGCAAGGCAAATCTATTTTCAAAATACCTTCTCGATCCACAAAAAATGTTGGGTTACGGCAATTTAAAATTGCTCTACTTGGGAATCTTCAAAGATCTGTTCCCCATATTATGTTTAATTATCTTTCCAGCCTCCAGGCCTTGGCACCTACTCCTGATTGCCTATTCAAACATGTTCCAAACTTAGCCTATTATCTAGAACGATATAAATATCTTGAATCTGGCAGCCAATCTGGAAATCTTATTAACGATAAAGAAAAAATAAAAGAACTTTTCGCAGGCCTCAAAAAATTAGATAGTATTTTATTAAAGTGTAAAAGAACTGCAATTAGAGAGAGGAAAAAACGCTCAGGAGGGTAGTAGAAAAAGAGGTTGATCGTATTTCATTCGGAGATACTTTTGCAAAGATTCAAACCCTTCCCAACCAAGGTCGGTTTTCAATCTCAGCTGATGTCCTTCAAGCTGACAAATTTCAATATAATGTTCTCTTTTCTGTTCTACAATCCAATATTTTATCCCCTTATCTAATTCAATTAAAAACTCAGCAGGAGTAAATTCTCCGTATCTTCGATATTTTCCATTCTCGTCAAAGAAACTTTCAGAAGACCCAAAGCCAGTTTCGTAGCGGAGTTCTTTAAGGATTAAAGCAATATCTTCGAGGCAGCTAGTACAACCTCCTCCAGCTCGAGTTAAATTGGTAACATCAATTATTTTTGCATCTTCCTTGGCCATAAGAGCGGCTCTTATTTCTCTTTGGTAAACCCCAAAGCAGCGACAAACTAAATTCTCGGGCTTCTCCGAGACTGCCTGGCAATGAGTGGGAGGTTGTCCCTTAAAGTCCTGTAGTAAATCTCGAAACAATAGGAATGGTACTGGGAAGACGTCCTGGTTGCTAGAGCACTCCCCTAGCATCTGTGGATTGATTAAAAGACTTTGCTCAAGAGACAGGCCCTGGCAAATTTCGGCGATTTTAGACAGGCCAGGAATCCAGTCTACTTGTTTCGTTTCAAAGTAAAACCCTTGAATAATTTCTTTTTGATTAATATCGAGATAAAGACTTGTATTTTGCTCTTCTAAAACCATTTTATGATTATAGAATGAAGGAGGTCCCAGGTTCATTAGAGCTGGGCCTTTTCCTCTTGCCGTAAGGTTAGGATTTCATATCCATCTTTGGTAACCAAGATCGTATGCTCAAATTGAGCCGAGTTTTTTCCGTCTTTAGTGAGAACTGTCCAGCCATCACCTAATACTTTGCAATGCCTTTCGCCAATATTTATCATGGGTTCGATTGTAAAAGTCATGCCCTCTTTTATCATAGGCCCTGTCCCTTTGACCCCCACATGCACAACCTGTGGTTCTTCATGAAATTCACGCCCTATACCGTGTCCACAATATTCTTCAACAACCGTATAGCCTTCGCGATGGGCAATTTCTTGAATGACAGCACCGATATCGCCAATATGAGCACCAGGCCTTACAACATCGATCCCTGCTCTTAGACATTGATAGGTAACATCCACTAGCTTCTTATTTTCAGGACTGACATCACCAATTAGAAATGTCTTATTGGTATCGCCATGAAATTTATTAAGATAGGTGGTTATATCTAGATTAAGTAAATCTCCATCTTTTAAAATATCTTTTTCAGAAGGGATACCGTGGCAAATAACGTCATTCAGACTAGAGCAGATAGATTTTGGAAATCCGTGATAATTGAGAGGACTTGGATAAGCGCCTTTTTCGACTATATAATCATGGCAGAGCTTATCTACTTCTAAAGTACTAATGCCGGGCTTCAGGTAGGGTTCAATAAACTCTAAGACCTCCCTCGCCAAGGTGCAGGTCTTCCTCATAAATTCAATTTCTCTAGCGGATTTTATCGATATCATCACGTATTTTTAAGCCTTTAGACCCTCTACGTCAAGGGAGCACCTGTTTTAATTACTCGACGCGTTGCATTATCCCGCAGTCCTGGGTATATTGCGCCAGAAGACAAACTAAAAAGGCCAAAAAAACTGTGAAAAAACTGATCTTTTGCCTCTTATTCCCAGTGCTTATCAGCTCAAGTAGCGGATCGACCACCAATCCTACCCTGTTCTTTTTTGAGCTGAAAAAGGACATAGAACAGTACTACCCTGTCGTAAGTGAGCACCCGCTTGCCAATAAAACAATTGATCAAAATCTTGAACGCTACTTTAGGTTAATGCAATCACTCACTAAGCTACAAAATTATAGTACTGAGTTCGGAGAAAATTTAGCAACTGCGGTAGCCGCTGAAGAAGTAATAAATGGGCATCAACAACATATTATGGCCAAACTAATAGGGGCCTATCACCATTTTTCTAGAAGAACCCTTGAGTTTTCCTCAATTTATAATATGCAAGAAAGTGGTAAAATTCACGGTAACAAAAATCTAATTATTTTTGAAGATATTAATAAAACTAAGGCCAACTTGGTTTGGCTGTCCTCTCACATCGCTCTCTACGATCACTACTTTGAAGGATATCGAGTCTATTTTGCAGAGGGGATGTTACGTAGAACCCTTAAAAATATCTTTAAAACTCAAATGAATAAGAATGACCGTATTAAAGAATTCGCTGAAATGATTAACCATACCGTTGCTAAATCTAATAGAAAGAAACTACGTGTTTTCGCACTAGAATTTCTTTCTAGAAAAGAACAGCTCTATTCACTTGCTCAAGAAAAAAATGATAAAGACTTACTACGGCTAATTAAAATTATTTCAAATAACCGAATGACAAAGGAATTTTATAGGGGAATTGGTCCTTCTATTTCTAGTCATGGCCTTACTGACGGAATTATAAATATTTTTTCTAAAATTACCGATGTATTAAGTGGTTTCTTTGGAAACGTTGCAGGGGCTATAAAGTGGCGCAAAGGAACCATGAAGGATAATCAAAAACTACAGCAACGCTTAGAAAAGACCCTTAAACCATTAGATATAATATTAGAAAAAACCCCATTTGCCCTAACCGATACCTTCATCCCTGGAAACTATGGCCATGCGGCAATTTGGCTGGGAACCGAGAAGCAATTAAAAGACCTCGGTATGTGGAATCACCCGGTTATTAAACCGTATCAAGAGACAATAAAATCTGGGAAGGTTATTCTTGAAGCTTTGCGTCCAGGTACAGATATCCATTCACTTAAAGCCTTTTTAAACATCGACGAGTTGACGATTATTCGCCAGCGAGATGTCACTAATAATCGTCAGGAACTTATAAATATATACACTAGAGCATTAAACCAAGTTGGCAAAAAGTACGATTTTAATTTTGATGTATCTACAACTGATAAAATTGTCTGTAGCGAGCTAATCTATTACTCATTTGGCAGAATTAAATGGCCTACAAAAATGATACTCGGAAGGGCCACCATCTCTCCCGATAATTTGGCCGAGCTAACACTTTTTGAGAATGCACCAGTTAATTATGAGCTTTATCTTTGGTCTCCAAAAAGAAATGAAGTTAAAGAATTAACTCAAGAAAATATGGCCGAAAAAATTGGCTACCGCTTAAGCCGAGAAAAAAGCCAACCGAGAAAACCATATTTTGAAAAAAAGTTTACTAAGTGTCGAAAAGTCTTTCGAAGAAGACTGCGTCAGGGAAGTTATCGCTACAAGCATAGACTTATCACCGTTTGTGAACCACAGTATAAGCACTATATCTATGATCCAGGATTTGAAGGAGTACCTGAATTTGGAGAAGGCTTCTAACCTCATTATTTATCGTTGCAATGTTTCAGGCTATCAGGCCAAAGACTTTAAACAACAAGAGAAAGAGTATTTAAATTCAATTTCTGGACTTTCTTACTCTAAGGAAATAACCCCCGAAATCAATTGTCTCATTACAACTTCTAATACAGTAATTGAAGAGCTTCCAAAAGATTTGCTATCCCGCCTAAAATTAATAATTCATCCAAACTCAGGCTACGATAACTTTGCTAAGCATTGGGTTCAGCAATGTCAGTTCCCTATAATCTTAGGTAACCCCATCCGCGCTCAAGCGGTAGCACAATATTCTTTAAGTTGCCTATTCCATTCACTACAACCCCCCTTTAGAAGTAATTGGGACCCAAGTCGAAACTGGAGCCGCCAGCTTTTAAAAGAGAAAAAGATTCTTCTCTTAGGAAATGGCCATATTGGTAAAATTATCGAGCAGGCCTTGACGGCGCTGCAAGCAAACCTCTCAATTTATGATCCACTAAAGGGTAAGGACCTTTTAGATCTTGAGGATGTAGATATTGTAATAAATGCGGCAGCGCTGACCCCTGATAATAGAAATATGATTAATAAAGACTTCCTGACTAAACTTTCAAAAAACTTCATTTTGATAAACGGAGCGAGGGGCAAACATATTGTAGTGGGGGATTTGATTGAGGTATTGAATGAACGCCCCAAAGCAAGGGCCTATTTAGACGTCTTTCAGAATGAGCCTTTCGACGAAAAAATATTTAGCCACCTTGAAAATATCTTTCTCTCTTCTCATACCGCAGGAGTCTATCAAACTCTTGACGATGAGATTCTATCCTTCGAAAAAACTGTTTTAACAGATTATCTCAACTTAAGTAATTCACAATTTGAGGTTAAATATAATGGACTGAATTTAAAACAAAAATTAATTTAACCGAAATTTCGAATGCTTCGGCCGCCAGCTATTCTTCGTCTTCGTCATCCTCTTCTTCATCTTCTTGCACATATTTTTTATTATAAGCTTTTCGCTCTTCCTCGTTCTTGGCCTCCCGAGCTTCTTCGCTTTCATCTTCAGTACTATCGTTTTCAGCTTCCTTCTTTTGATTATAATCCGAAGTGCTTGAGGAGCCTTTTTTATTGCAGACAAATACAGTCTTTCCATTGACGACTCTCGACTTAACCGTGCCACCATCTCCATGTTCGCAGGCCCTTCGCATGGCCCTATTTGTACGGAAAGTATTAGACCCCGACTTCTCTTCTTTACAGTATTTTCCTGTCCATTTATGACCGCGGCTTTCACAGGATTCTTGCATATAAGACTTCTTGGCCCAAGAAACCTGAACCGCTAAAAATAGGTAGGATAGCGCTATAAGGGAAAAATACTTCATAGACCCATTATACCACTAACGTGAAAATGCAGCTAAATGACCGAATTCAATGCATTTTAAGAGCTTCTCAGAGTCCATATTAGCTATTTTAAGCGCCTTGAGGTGCTCTTGGTAGCTTGTCACTTGGGAGAAGAGGGTATTGTCAGTATTGAGGCATACCCGGACCCCCTTATCCAACCATTCGCCAACTGGATGCTCTTCGAATATCGGAACAACTCCACATTGTAGATTTGAAGTGGGGCAGGATTCTATAGTTACTTCATTTTTTAGAACTAGCTCTAGCGCTTCTGGATCCTCGAGCAGGGTGGTCGCGTGGCCAAGTCTCTCTGCGTGCAATTGGCGAACAGCTGTAATTATTTCTTTTGGACTTCTCCCCTCACTGGCATGAACAGTTCTATGTATTCCATAATCTTTAGCTTTTAAATAGGCCGGAGCATAATCCTTTAAATCGAAGGTATCCCCATCATGTGGTCCATCTGCCATATCAATTGCTACTACGCCGTTTCGAGTTTTCGCTATCTCTACAAACTGTTCAATTAGTTTCGGATCATCTCCATACATCCCGCAAAGTATTAGGCCAGCTTGGTTATTGGCGCCTTCTAATGCCGCGTCTACTACTTCTTCTAATACCAGGCCTTTTAACAGGTGCAGCGCTGGTCCGAATCGAATTTCAAGATGGTCTACCCCTTCGGCCTTGGCATCTTCACAAATTTCTGAGGTGACTCGGGTTATTTCTGCTTTTTCCTGTAAGAGCGCTAGCGTTGTCGTGAAATATGAAATAGCAATATCGAGAGTCATATTGGGCTTGAAGAAAAGCTCGTCAGGAATGGCAATATTAAATTTTTGCCCGAGCTCATGCACAGTTTCAAGTCTCAAGGAGCCATCAAGGTGCCGGTGAAGGTCTGCTCTTTTTGGTATCTCCATCAAATGACCCGCTCGTTACCGCCATCTATAGGTATTTGTGCCCCTGTCGTTTTTAAAAATGTGGCGCCGCAGAGGTTTTTGATGAGGTCTGCTACATGACTAGAGGTAATGATGGTTTTTAGGACGTTATTTTTTTTATATTCTTCTACACTCATTTTATAATTCTTCGCTCTAGCTTCCAAGACTTCATCATTCCAAATTCCAGTATCAAACACAGCATTTGGATGAACCGAATTTACTCGGATACCATACTCACCTAATTCGAGTGCAGCAATTCTAGCTAATTGGTTAAGTCCAGCTTTTGCAGCAGAATATGCCCCTGCACCTGGCCCAGGTGCAGCTACATTCTTCGACCCCACGATGATAAAGGAAGGGTCTACTCCCTCTTTTAAAAAGGCAGAGGATTCCCTTAATAATTTTTGGTGGGAAGAAAGGTTTATTTGAAGGG
Source organism: Halobacteriovoraceae bacterium (assembly GCA_018646195.1). Taxonomy (GTDB): domain Bacteria; phylum Bdellovibrionota; class Bacteriovoracia; order Bacteriovoracales; family Bacteriovoracaceae; genus JABGVH01. The sequence continues at coordinate 4,512 of JABGVH010000230.1, read as the reverse complement.
ATCGATCAAAATCGTCGTCAGATAATTCCGAAAGACGTGCACTTTTTGGAAAACTTCCGGCATTAGAAACTACGATATCCAAACCACCAAAGTTTTGAACAGTGTGATCGAGAGCTAATTGTATTGCCTCTCGATTAGTGAGATCACATACAATAGGTAAAACTGCTTTTGAGTCACTAAATACTTCTTTTACCTTAGGATTAATATCGAGAGCGGCAACTACTGCTCCACTTTCTAGTAAGCTTTCGACTGTCGCTCTACCTATTCCTGATGCCGCCCCAGTGACTAGTGCAATTTTTCCTTCGAACTCAGGTGGGTTACCACCTTTTTTAAGTTTGGCCTGCTCCAGCTCCCAATACTCCAAATCAAAAATATCTTGCGCCGGAAGAGCTCTCCATCCCCCTAAGTGTTCTGACCATTGGATGGCCTTAGCGGTATGCTCAACAATATCAACGATAATTTTATTTCTTTTTAAATTAGGGGCAAAGGCCACTAACCCACAGTTTTTAACAAATCCAAAACGAGGGGCAGTATCTAAGCAGGTCAGACTTTCGCTACCATGCTTCTTAAAATACTTTTTATAGTTTTCCTCATATTGGTCAAGTGCCTTGCCAAAATCATCTTCTTCACTATCTAAAATAAATGGGATTCTTTTGGTTTGGATAACATGATCCGGGGTAAGACAACCCTGTGTTGCAATTTTATCAAGTAGCTTGTTTTGGCTAAAACCTACAAGCGTCTCATTTCCTTTAAAACTTGCAATCATAGGCCGTTTAAATTTGTCTGAAGCTATTTTACGTAACTTTGCTAGAGCAATAGAGGAGAAAACTCCGGCTGATGTTTTCACTGGGGCAGCAAGCGCTCCTTCTTTACTAAGATAATCCTCTGCTTTAGTAACCAGTTCGATCATTTTGTCATAAGCAACTTTAGCATTATCGCTAAATGTAAAAACTCCATGATGTAAAAGTATGATTCCCTCTAGCGAATCCCAGTCTATCCCTTGGGTGGCCTCAAAAACTTGTTTAGAAAGAATAAAGCCTGGCATGGTATAAGGGAGTACTAATATTTTTTCACCATAAATACTTTTAATTAATGCCTCACCTTTCGGTGTATTACTGAGGGCCACCACTGCGTCGGCATGAGTATGATCAACAACTTTGAAAGGGATAAGTGCATGAAGTAAAGCTTCAACAGAGGGAGCTGGGGCACTTGGATCCAATTGAGATTTTTTTAATTCTCTCATCATGGTCACATCATCTAGGTTCTCAAGTGCAGCTAACTTTTTTAAATAATTTAGCCTACAAGCTGAGAACCCTTCGGCCTTTATGGTTTTTAAATCCCAGCCACTACCTTTGACATAGAGAATCTCTGCTTCTCCGCCAAAAATACCCAGTTCCATTTTCTTAACGGAAGTATTTCCCCCACCATGTAAGACCAGGTCTTCTTCTTGACCCAATAAGCGAGAAGTATAGGCCCTTAGTTCTAAAGGACTCTCCAAAAAGGCCTGAGCCTCAGCATCATTCCAACGATTTTTCACCATTCTCTCCTTCGGCGGATTGTCCCCTAAAGGAGTTCATTTGACAAAAAAATGCGGTGCTTCAGAATTAGTTAAAGTACTGAGTGTCCAAGAGATCAGACCAGGCAGAACTCTTATAACTTTTGGAAATTTTACTTAAAGTGCTATCTTTACTAGTGATTTTATATTGTTGGTCTTTATTGGCGGTAAATTTTTTATAGGCCGGGAGGGCCGACTTACTGGCGGCAGAGAAATTTATCTGATCAGTTTCAGCCTCGCGATTATTTTCCCCTTCATTATTTATATTTATAGGATCATCTACTCCAGCAAAATCAGATTTTACCGGCTTCTCCTCATCTTTTAAGATAAATTGATGATTGGTCGTTCGATCTCTCTCCTTCTGTGCCAACTTCCTATGACAAATACCCGCTTGAGTATAGAAGGCGACGTAATTGTTAAGTGCAGAAATTAGTTTTTTAGTATTATCGAGAACCTTATTGGCGACTTTCCATTTTCCTAGGTAACAATTACCTTTCTGCATTTCACCAGATGTTTTATAAAAATCAATTCCTGCTTTTTTAATAATTCTAAAAACATCTTCTTCGGCTTGAAAATTAATTTGGATTTTATCAAAGTATCCTTCAATAGTACTCGCCACTTTCTTTTTTCGGTCTCTAAGTTTAGCCGGAAAAAGAGGGTCGGCCATTTTTCCGCAATAGCTGGCGTCCTTGGGGGGAATTTTCATTTTACTAAATTTATTGTACTTAATACACTCTCTAAAGCAGCCAGGGTTGCATTGGAATTTTTGAAGAGGACATGTTTTTACTTTTTTAAAGCGAAAAAGCTTCTGAGGGAACTTGTGATGTTTTGTGGTAAAGGGGTGAATATCTCCAGGGCAGCGCTCAAGTAAGACAAGATCTTTCTGCATATAAACTCTGCCGCAAAACGGTGACGGGTAAGAAATGGCCTTATCTGGATTCCACATACAACTTTCATTATGCCTATTGGTGTATTCTTGGGAGGAGTATACTGCCTCCATCAATACGCCTTCATCTCTAAGTAATTTAACAGCCGCACCTGCTTTTGTCGGTGCAAGCTCCTTTCTCAAAGTTCCCATTCTCAAGGCGACAATCATATTTTCCAGGTCTTTCGCATTATCAGTATGATTTAGAATCATTAGCTTTAATTTCTTTATTACCTCTTCTTGAGATTTTGCAATAAACTCGAGATACTTATCTCCCAAGGCATTGCCTGGATAATTACTTTTTAGCCACTCGTCATGCATATCTTTTAGTGGATCAACTTTGGATTCTATAAAGTCCTGGGCCTCGATATCGTCTCGATAAATTTTGGCCGACATCCGATGCATGGCGAAGTTAAAACCATGGGGGTCATCAATCGCAGGGTGGCTATGGGCCAACCACTGGAATCCAGTAATTGTGTGGAAACTGCCACGATAGAGCTCAAATAATTTACGATGGTTTTTAAGGTCGACCCTACAGCTGTCTCCTTGCCATTGATTGAGCTTTTCATAATTATAGCTAATCGTCTGGACTTCATCGCTATCGACAATGACCTTGCCCGTGCCAAATCCAGAGCTATTCTGGGCCCAAAGGGCCAGACTAAAAAGAGTCATGAACGTGGGGAGAAGAATTTTCATATTACTATTATCCCACTCATTTACACTGGCCCCCAAGAAATTCGACATACTGGCCCATATTGTTGAAATAAGGCGTTTTACTGCCAGCAGTGAGCTCACAAACTGCCAATATTAGGGGTTTCATGCTAGGCTTTTCTGATGTCGGAAAACAATCTAAAAACTCTAAAAGAGAAGATGAATCGCTACCTTTGTCCCCCGGGAAATGGTGTCTTTACGGTCAATACCGCCAAAGAGCGAAAGGAAGCCTTTTGGAAACAGCTCTATGGCAGCTCTTTGGGAGTCCATGAGAAATGGCAGGCCGATATGGAGAAGCTTGCAGATTCTAAGGTTGCCCTTTTAGGCATTCCCTCAGACTGTGGCGGGGGTATTCTTCGAGGCGCCAATTGGGGACCTCTGTTTTTACGCTCTGAACTCATTAAAGAAGATCTGAAGTATCACGACCTGGGTGATGTTCGAGTAATCCCACACCTATTATTGGACAAGTACCTTAATCAAGAGACAATTGAGAGTTGTCGCAAAGCACTCTATCAAGATGGCGAATTCCCACTGCCTGTTAGTCCCCTCTCAATTACAGAAGATTTTTGCAATTCCTACTACGCTACTTTTTCAGATAAAAAACTATTTTCGCTGGGAGGGGATCATTCGGTCTCCTATCCACTTACAAAAAGCTATTTAAAAGCAAAGAAGGCCCAGGGTAAGAAAGTCGCCTTGATCCACTTTGATGCCCACACAGATCTCCTAGAAGAACGCATGGGAATTGATATTTGCTTCGGATCCTGGTGCACCCATATTTTGGAAGACTTATTATCTCCTGGGCATTTAATTCAAATTGGCATTCGCTCCTCTGGCCATGAAAGGGGTCACTGGGAAAATAAATTTGGTGTACAGCAATATTGGGCGGAGCAGGTAAGAGAAGAAGGGCCCTCTAAAATTGCAGATAAAATAATCGCTTATCTGAAGCAAAATACTATAGACGAGCTCTATATAAGCTATGACATTGATGCCCTTGATGCCAGCTATGCCTCGGCAACTGGAACTCCTGAGCTTAATGGACTGTCCCCCCATGAATCAATGATTATTCTTCAAGAGCTTGCAGCTAGTTTTCCTTTTGGTGGAGCAGACTTAGTAGAAGTTGCTCCCTTTTTAGCAACAGACTTAAAAGGAGAATCACCTGAACCCCAAACGACATTATTGTCAGCTACAACTCTGATACGTTTTATAATTTCCAAGATGGGAGAAGATTAATGGCAATAATAGCCTTTCCGCCAGTTGATGAGGCGGATGAAAATGGACTATTAGCGCTAGGTGGAGATATGGAGGTCAGCTCACTTTTATT
>JABGVH010000191.1 GCA_018646195.1 Halobacteriovoraceae bacterium | reverse complement strand
TGAAATGGTGGTTTATGACCCCAATCAATACCAGGGCGGCTTAACTACAGAAGAATTAAAAAAGGCAAAGGTAATTCTCTGGTACGGCTATTGCTCCGTCCACCAAGGCTTTACCGCCGAACAAATAGACAATGTTAAACAAGAAAAGCCTAACACCACTGTCATCGTGCATCCGGAATGTTCTTTTGAAGTGGTTCAAGCGGCAGACCTGGCCGGTTCGACCAGTTATATTCTCGAGCAAATTGAAGCCGCAGCCAGTGGTAGCTCTTTTGCCGTTGGCACTGAAATCAATTTGGTCAATCGCTTGGCCGAACAGTTTCCCGATAAGGATATTTTTAGTCTTTCCCCCTATCAATGTCTCTGTACCACGATGTATCGCGTGCGACCTCGCTGGCTACTGGCCAGCTTTAGAAGTATGGTACAAAATAAGCCCATTAATGTAATTAAAGTCCCCGACTCTACGACGGAGTCCTCTTTAAAAGCGCTAGAACGAATGCTAGCGATATAGGAAAATCATGATTTACGCTGACTATAATGGAAGTGCCCCAATCTGTGGTGAAGTCAAAGACTACTTGATAAAACGTCTAGAGGACGGCCCCTTTAGTAATCCCAACGCCATTCATCGCATGGGAACTAAAGTAATGATGGGTATGCAAAATGCCAGAGCAGTTTGCGCTAAAGTTCTTGGTGCAAAACCAAGCCAGCTTATTTTCAACTCAGGTTCTACCGAAAGTATCGCAACCGTATTTTATTCTGTCCTCTGCGGCGGTCCTGAATGTAAACAAAAGAGCGGACGCGACATTATAATTACCGCCTGCATGGAGCATTCAGCAGTTCTCAACACTGCTACCTACTACCGAGACAATCACGACTTCACACTTAAAATTGTTCCCGCTCTCGAGAATGGCGTGATTGATATGAATGTGCTCAATGACTGGCTTAACGACTATGGCGACCGAGTCGCCTTGGTTTCTATTATGGCCGCCAATAATGAAACGGGAGTGGTGCAACCTTTCCGTGAGATGGCAGAAGCCTGTAATAAAAAAGGTGTTACCTTTTTCTCTGACACTACCCAAATAATTGGAAAGGCTCCTTTTAATTTTGAAGAGAGTGGTGCAGATTTTGCTTGTATGAGTGGCCATAAACTAGGGGCACTGACAGGCACAGGAATTCTCATAGCAAAAGACCCTACTCAATTAAAGCCGCTCATTATTGGAGGAGGGCAAGAGAAAGGTCTGCGTGGGGGAACCCAAAACTACATCGGCAACGAAACCTTAGCCGTCGCCCTTACTGCTTTTGAAAATAAATTAGATAAGATGGTGGCGCTTGAAAAGGCCCGCGACAAATTTGAAGCAAAATTGAGAGAAAAATTCCCTGAAGTCGTTATTCTAGGAAAAGAAGCTCCAAGATTGGCCTCTACTACCTATGTTGCTTACCCTGGAATTCATGGCCAAGCAGTTCAAATTGAACTGGAAAGCCAAAATATATTTGTAACAACCTCATCTGCTTGTTCTGACAATTCTCCAGTTACCTCCAAAGTGCTTCGCTGTATTGGTGTCGATGATTCTGTTGGTAGAGGTGTGGTTCGAATAAGTTTAGGTCTCTGCTCTCCACTTGAATGGTATGAGGAAATTTTTGAGGCCCTGAGTAAAGCATATGAAAAATTGGCAAAAGTTAAAAGTTTCTAGGGTATTTTTATTACTGCTAGTCACCCATCTTTTAAGCTGTACCTTTACCAAGGTACCTACCCAAATTTATAGTCATCCTGCTTGGAAAGGTGAGGACGAAGATCATTATCTTAAAAAAGTTGTACTTGTCTCAACCCACTTCTTCCAAGGAAATTTAAATCCTAAAAAAGAGGAATTTCCCGATCAATTCGTTAAGCTACATGGAGATGACAAGCGCTTTAAATTTCCAAAACTAGAGGTTGGTGGAGCAGCCGTTCTTTCGAGCTATTTAAGAATCTTTCAAAAGCGTTATCCAAAGCAGTCCATTCTACTAGACACCGGAAATATTTTTGATCATTTTGATGATTCAAATTCTGAAAAGACTCTTCGCTTTTACGAAAAGATTAAATTTGATGGAGTTCTCTACACTCATAGAGACCTCACAACATATTTAAAAAACACCAAGAATAATGAAGCAAGCTTTAAAGTTCCTTTTTTAAATAGCAATATTATCGACCTTAAAACTGGTGAACCTTTCGCCGATCAAAATCACGCCCCTTATAAATTGATTAAAGTCTCTGGTCTAAAAGTGGGAATAATTGCAGTTACCAGTTTAGAAACACTGAACTCTGAGAAAAGAAAAAATCTTTCGGGAGTCTATTTTGAAGATCCGATTCTCTCTTTTTTAAAGGCAAAAAAAGCACTCGCTAGGAAAGGAGCACAACTAATTTTCTTAATGGCGCATTTAAACTCCCACTGTAAGGCCCCCTACCCTAAAGAAAGCAAAACCTTTGCCAGTCGTGCAAACTATCAACTCAGTTGTGGCGGAAAATCTGATGAGCTTATGACGCTTATTCGTCGACTGCCTCCACACTCTGTAGATGCCATAGTCTTAAGCAAAGGCACTCTAGGCAGTGGTTATATTGGCGACCTACCGGTGATCCAAGGACCAGGAAAAGGACAATATATTTCGAGAGTTGATTTCTACTATGATATCGGTGAAGCAAAACTCATTCGTGAGAAGACACTTGTCCACCCACCTGTAAAAGTCTGCCACTCCTTTTTTCTTCCCACCCAAGATTGTTATCTCGGCGATCGAAACTCTCCTGTTAAAATTAATCGATGGGACATGTTAAAAGAATCTTCATTTCAAGTGATGCCTGCTAAGTTTCTTGGACATGAAGTCTCAGCTCAACCTGATATTCAATCCCTGCTATAGGCAAACTAGATCTACTTTATTGCGACAATAAGTATTAAGTGTAGGTAGGCAGAAGCCAGCGTTGCTGCCATCTTGACAAGAAATCCTTGCGAAATTTTTAAATTCATCGCCTTTAGGGCAAGCCGGCTGGCCACTCTCGCCACAAAGGTCCACACCACAGTACTTACTCCCGCCTCCTGGGCAGCTATTACCGGCCATTTGATACCAGCCATAGCGACAATTTTGGCATTGAGAACTTTCTAGCTGACGGCAATCTGGGCCTACCTTATGACAGACAATGGCATCGCCTTTGGCGAAGCTATCGCCCTTTTTACCAAATAGAAGAGATTCACCAAGAGGTTTTTTTTCAGAAATCCCAAGTCCTCGATAGCGAACTCCTTTATTAAGATCACTTAGATAAGGAGAATCAAATTTCTTATAATCTTTTTTTAGGACTAAATTATAAAGTGGGAATTCCCAGTGAAATTGTTCTGTCTTCCCTTCAAAATGAATTGAAAGTTTCTGGGTCCCTTTTTTCTTAAAGAGTTTAAATTTCTTTATGTCCACAATATCTAATAAGATATTTTTTTGATAGTCTTCACAATTTTTTCCAATTGTTACCCTAAAAATACCATCGTTCCCGTCTTTCTTAGGAATTCGATAATGCAGGCAATGAGAACTGGCCACACCATGGTCTAGGAAATCTAACCTGACCAGGCCATTCCATGTATAAAATGGCCGTTCCAATAGCGCTCCAGAGTCCAGCTGAAAAGGCCTAAGTGAAGTCACTTTAAAGGTACTAAACCAGCTTACAAAGAGCTTTGAATAACTGACTTCATATTTTTGCCAGCGGCATCCTGAAGCAATGAGGAAAAGCAAAGATAACGCTAGAAGCTTTTTTATAACAGCCTCCTAAAGCAGCGGAAACCAACTCCCAATGGGTATTTGCTGGGAACCTCGCCGCGTTTCCAGCCAAAATTTCGTTCAGTATGACCAACGCCATCCCAATAGGCGCGTTTACCGATCTTATGCCAAGCAGAATGAATATCAAAATGCTGACTAGAGGCCTTTAGATTGTACTTAGGTTGCACAGCATTCCTAACCGCTTCTAATTGTCCGCCTAATACTTGATACATGCCCATCCAAGAGCGAGAGCGCGCAACCGAGGCCCCAAGAAGAGCAGTCTCTCCACATTCAGAAGTAAATATTTTTTTACAGTACTCCTTTTTAAAAAGGCTGCCCTTATCATTCAAGGCCTTATTTAAGAAAGTCCCTTTTTTTCGAGTCCAAGGGTATGGATTGCGTAAGCTACTTTTTGGCCTGACGTTTTGAATATCCATTGGATGAAAGCTGGCAGCGTCCAGAATATGCGCCTGCATTAACTGCTTACCCCGAAAAGCACAGTAACTCAGCATCTGAGATTTGGTTAACTTCAAGGCGGGATTGTCTGGTAAACCAGCATCGAACTGGATAGCTTTAGGGGCCAGTCCTAAATCACTCCAAACTTTAAGGTCCCTATTAGAAACTAAGTAACGGTCGATAAAAATTTTCTGACCAAAATTATCCCAGCGAAAATTATCTCGTCGATTTTTTGAATACTCTCCATAGGCGTAGCGCCGCTCGGGTAGGAATGTTTCGGCACATTCTTGGGACAGGATGATTTGCAAGCTTTCTTCTCGATAAGTCAGCTGTATTTGATAACCCAATTGAGGCCCGTGAGGATTTTGGCCTTTCAAGCGGGAGATCCAGGGCCCTTTCTCAAGCGCCACAATTTGCTTTTTCTTTCCCTGCCAAACAACCAATTGCTCTAATTCGTCAAAGACAGCAGGGCGGCAGCGCTGCTGCCCCTCTCG
>JABGVH010000189.1 GCA_018646195.1 Halobacteriovoraceae bacterium | reverse complement strand
TAAAACTCTTCAAAAAATCCCACAAGCTTACTCAGTCCAAATGGACCGCGCTAGAGAAGCTTACTTTGAAACTGAAAATCAAATTGCCGCCTCAGTTAAATACGCAGGTCACGCAGTTTGGGCCAATGTTGAAGGCGCCTACTACCTAGTAATCGAAGCTCCAGCAAAAGCTCTTTTTCACTCAATGACTACGCTTTTAGCGGTTCCAGCCGTCATCGCGCTCGACGTCGCTCATAGCGCTGCTCTAATGACTTGGGACCTCGGGAAAATTACTCTTAAAGTTAGCTACCAATTAACCAAAGCGATCTATCAAGGCGGAAAAGCGGTTGTCACTGCCGCCTACGCAGGCATTTCAACAGGTGTTGCCATTCTCGCCACAAGTGTTGCTGCCGGAGCGGTTGGTGTTGCTGTGGGAGTACAATGGATCGCCAGCCGACCCATTTATATCGCCAATCCATCGCGTTTAACTCTCGAAACAAAAATAGAAGGCAAGGGCTTGATTGAGCTACGCTCAAAGTTTGCTCAAAAAGTTGATTCCGAGACCTTAGATAAACTAGGCGTTAACGCAAAAAAAGTGCAAACAAGTGGTGATCGGCTTTCAAGTAAAGTTATCCTCTATCATAAAACAGAAAAGGGTAAGTTAAAGAAGGCTGTCAAAGTTAAGATTACCGTAAACAAAGGAAAAGTAAAAATTTACACCTTTGTTTATGCCGGTCAAGTCCGTCGTCTTAAAAAGATTATGAAAGCTAAAGGGAAATCCCGAAAAGAAATTCGCCAAGAGCTTAAAGAGCTTCTTGCCGCGAATATCGTCAATACTGTTGCAACATTGGGATTAGCTGAATAAAGAGTACTTGTAAAATCTGGGAATAATAAAGGCCTTCGCTAACACGAGGGCCTTTTTAATTTTAGCGAACCTACTTATCTTCTTCCAAGAGAGTAGGGTAGGCGGATTTCAAATAACGAATATGAATTATTTCAAAAATACTTGTATCTTTACTGTCGACGATATCCGCAGCATTTTTATTGGAGTAACCATCTGCTCCAGTGGCGTCGCCTACTGCTCCGCTGTGTAATTGCCCGCTTTTGTCTTCGTCACTATCAAGATCGAAATTGAAATTATTCTTACCTCTAGTAGGCAAATTAAAGGAACCTCCAGCCTTACTATTATTCACCCCTAGATATTTCTTGGCACCCGCGGCAAGGGCCTTGTCAGAAGTGTCAGCTCGACCGCGGGGGGCGAAAGCACCCCCTAAAGAGGCGATGGCCTGTTTTGGAGAAAGACCATTTTTCTTTAGACCTGACAAAATACTAACTCCTAAATTGCCCTTCATTAATCCTGCTCTTCGTTCGATTCCTAAACCTGGATTTCCTCTTTTTTTGTTTAATTGATTTACCGTTTTTAGCAGCTCTCTATTTTGCTTTCTTATCGCGTTTGATTGGGCTGCTAAATTTTGAGCCTGCTCCAAAGCTCCCGCACTGAGAGAGTTTGTCCCTTGAATATTATTTCCAAATTCTCCCAGATTATTGGCATTTTGCTGTAAGGCCCCTGGTAAACTTGAGAAGCCTACATTATTTTGTATTGCTCCCTGAAGGTTTCTACACTTTCCATTCTTATTTGTTGCGATACATGGAAACTTTTTGTCGGGCTCCCCACTTACACCAATCGTGATTTTCCCGCCTTTAGGGATGACGGTAGATAGATTTTGAAGAGTGGAGGTTTTTACTACGGCTGTTTGAACTCCTTCGCCAAAACCTTTTAATTTATTTATAATTTTCTCTAATTCTTCGATATAATCTTCAATTTCTTTTATAATTACTAAGGTCATTGCTCCTGCCGCGCCGGCAAGAATTGTAGCGACCATATAAATAGAGGCCCTGCCACTAGGGGCACCCATCCATCTTGCCCATTCAGGAGATGAGTCAGTCATGACAAATATTACAGCAGCTAATGCTATAGCAGCTAAACCAATCATCCTGACATTAAATTCCGCACTAGCACTGGGGATTATGAAATCTATTACTTTTGAAAGTAGTGCTGAACTATTTAGATTATTTTCTTCATATTGAATTTTATCAATCGAGGCAAAATATTTTGGTGGCAAAATATTTTTAATTTGATCAATACTTGCGGCGGGAGAAGTTCCATCGCAAAGAGTTTTTTCTTCCTCAATTTCTCGCAAAAATTCAGCACAAGTGCCATCAAGGGGGGGAAGTACTGGAGAAAACGTCTGAATTCCAATTTGATGAACTTGTTCCATTGGAATTAACTCGTCAAGTAGTTTAAATTCTGTGTCGACAGCGGCAATATAGGCTTTAGTTTTTACTTTTTCGGCTCTCTTTGCGATCTTAGCATCTAGACTAATTTGCTGGACAGTTAATCTATTTTTCTCACTCTCT
>JABGVH010000185.1 GCA_018646195.1 Halobacteriovoraceae bacterium | reverse complement strand
TTTTCAACCGAGAAGCGTTTTTCCATCTCCACAAGCGCCTCAGCTGTTCTTTTCCTAACAGTACTATAGGCCAAACTAAGTAGTTTTCTTTCATTTTCATCGACATTGCAAGAGAGCATTTTAATGAAGCGGGCGGCGACCTCACGATTTTTAAAGACCAAGGCCAAAAAATCTTCTTTTGGGATTTTTCTGATTTGGCCATCCTCTAATGCTAAGGCCGATTCAGAATAGGCCTTATCTTCAAATAGCGGAGTAAGGCCAAAGAAGCTGCCTTCATCAAAGACATTAGTAATGAACTCTTTTCCCTCGTCGTTGGTACGGTAGGTTTTCACTTTTCCCTTCGCCACGAAGTACAGAAACCCTGGTCTATCATCTTCATGATAAATGACCTGATTTTTTTTATAGCTGACGGCTTTTCTTTCGTCAGAAAGCTGCTTGAGTTCATCCACTCCTTGGGCACTATCCAAGAACTTATTCAGTCCTTCCATATTTTGCGAGAATTCCTGGCGGATAGAATCTGCCTTTCTCATACGGGCCTCTATTGCGTTGAGAAGCTCGGATTCTTCAAAAGGTTTAGTGAGGTAATCATCGGCACCTAATTCCATGCCCTTTCTCAATTCACTGCGTTCTGCTTTTGCCGTTAGGAATATAAATGGTATTGCGGCACTAGAAGGGTCCCTTGAAAGCATATGAAGGACTCCGTATCCGTCGAGTTCTGGCATCATGATGTCGCAGACAATTAGGTCCGGTTTGAATTCTTTCGCCAATTTGACTCCGACTTTTCCATTCTCTGCAGTACCTACTGTAAAATTGGCCAGCTCTAAAATCTCAGCGGTATTTTCACGCATCACTTCGTCATCTTCAATCAGTAGTATTTTTTTCATATTTTAACTCCGTAGGTACTTGAACTGTAAATGTCGTGCCTTCATTAAAGACACTTTTAAAGGCAACCGTGCCATTCATAAGGTCAATATATCTCTTGCAAATATTCAGACCTAGTCCGGTCCCCTGTATATTGGTGGCATTCTTGGCCCTAAAAAAGCGCTGGAATAATTGTTTCTGTTCTGCTTCAGGTATGCCAATGCCATGATCTTTAACGATCAGAGTAACCTGCTCTTTCCCTTGAATGGTTTCAATTTCAACAATGCTTTCTGCAGGGGAATATTTCATTGCATTTGAAATTAAATTAACTAGAACATTCCTCAACATATCTCGGTCTTGCACTACCGGAGCATCATCCCCAGAATGAGCATAGCTGATGACCTGTCCCTTTTCCGATAAGTCTCTAGTTTCTTCAACTGATTCCTCTGCGAATTCCTTAATCTTAAACTGAGTTGGATTGGTACCGATGATTCCCTGTTCGAGTTTATCGAGTGATAGAAAATCATTAAGAATTAAAGTTAAGTTCTTTACTGATTTTTTTATGGTCTTAATATGCCGGTCTCTTTTATTGGCAGTCTCAGGTGTTGTATAACGCTCCAAAAGGGAGGCAGAGGTTAGTATCCCACCAAGTGGAGTTCTAAATTCATGAGAGGCCATTGAGACAAAACGTGACTTTAATTCACTAAGATCTTTTTCTTGTTTTAAGGCCTTTCGAACTTGCTCTTCTTTACTCTTTCGCTCTTTGGTTTCCGCCACTAGTGAAAGGTTTGTCTGATTGAGCTCCATTAAGGCCTGAGAGAGTTCTTCGGTCCGTTCTTCTACTTTTGACTCTAGCTCAGCAGCCAGTTCTTTTAATTTATTCTCGCTCAGCTTCCGCTCTGCAATCCCATTGATGAAACTAATTATTTGAAGTTCACCGTCCTTTTCGAAGCTCGATAAACTGAGCTCCACCGGAAAGCGCATACCATCTTTCTTAAGTCCCTCAAGGTCAAATCCAATCCCCATCGCTCTTGGGGTTGGTTTCTCGAGGTAATTGAGCCGTTTGGGGATATGACCTTCGCGTAATTCTTTTGGAATAAGGACTTCGACTTCAAGTCCTATCAATTCTTCCGCACGGTAACCAAATAAGGTCGCGGCAAATGGATTGACCGACTGCATGACACCGGCCTTATTAGAGATGATTATCCCTATATAAGAGTGCTGGAAAATGGCATCAAACATACTGTGCATTAGTGAACCCTGCGAATTTGTATACATTATCTAGTTATCATTAATGCTAGAATAAGTCAGTACCGCCTATCCCTTAGGTTTGCCGACCAGATAGATTGATGCTAGATTGCATTTCTAGCTCTTATTATAGATCACATCCAGTACTGATCTGCCCTGTAATTAATACTAGTTGTGCGTTAATAAACAGGAAAAATGGCCATCGAACCCCACCGAAAAGACTCTCCATTCGGTCACCAATGCTGTGACCCACAAGAACAGCTTCGGAAAGAAATCTTATTGGACCAATTCTTCAAAGAAAAGCCTGGTCTCTCAAACCTTCAGCAGGCCAAGGATATTGATAGTCACTTAGGTTTTAAAATACCCAAAATAGAGCGAAAACTCTTAAAAAAATACCGCGCCTATTATAAAAAATCAGACTCATCCAATTCAAAGGGTTTTCACAGTGAATCCGAAACCTGGGTAGGGCTTCACCCACAAGTCCTCCTCACTCCCTATGCTGAAATTCACCGATTCCTAACTTTCTTAAAAAGCTATGACCCAAAAATTGTTGTCGATTTAGGGGCGGCTTATAGAAGAATCGGAATTGTGATGAGTAATATTCTTCCAACTGCTCAATTCAAAGGTTTTGAAATCGTAACAGAGCGTCTTGAAGAGGCAAAAAGAGTATATGCCTCATTACTTTTGGAAAACTGCCAAATTGAGCACCAAAACATTTTAGATGATTCTTTTGAAATACCTGATGCAGACATATATTTTATTTATGATTTTAGTAAGCTCGAAGACATCAACCTCATACTTAGAAAAATGTATAAGAAAATACAGAGGCGAAATTTCTTCGTCGTTGCAAAAGGCGATACCGTTCGCACTTTAATCGAAGCCAAATTTCCGAGGTTTTGGAGCAACCAGAGACCCATTCACAGCAAAGAATGGAGTATTTATTCAACCTCTGCTAAATTAAATTTTTCCTTATCTAGACTAGAAAACTGATCTCATTACTAACCATTATAACCGCGATGCTTGTATGACTGAAATTGAAACTAAATACGCTGATACTTCGAAACTCCGACCCCATTGGGGCAATATCATTGGGATTTCAGTGGTCCATCTCTTAGCGTTAGCGGCCATTCCATTTTTCAATTGGAGTGCCTTTTCGTGTTTTCTAATTCTCTTTTTCATAATCAGCCCAATTGGGGTCACATTAACTTATCATCGGTTACTGTCCCATCGCTCATTCAAAGTCCCAACTTGGCTTGAGTATACCTTGGCAACTTTTGGTGCCTTATCCGGCCAAGGGCCAGTTCTTATTTGGGTAGCCGAGCATCGCCTACACCACCGTTACTCTGATACTACAAAAGATCCGCATAGTGCCCGTGATGGTGGCTTTTGGTGGTCACATGTCACACACCTTTTTTATCACAAACCTTTTGAAGATGAAGTTAAGCAGTGGATGGAATACGTACCAGACCTAGCAAGTCATAAGTATTATCATTTTTTAAGTAAGTATAATTTCCTAGTTGCTTTCACTTTGGTTCCTATTCTGTATTGGGCGGGAGGAATCCCCTTCGTTATGTGGGGCTTCTTTTTTCGAATCGCATTCATGTTACATATTACTTGGTTTGTAAATTCAGCGACTCACAAATTTGGCTACCGAAACTTCGACACTAGTGATGACTCGAGCAACCTCTGGTGGGTCTCGCTCTTGGCGGCTGGTGAAGGGTGGCATAATAACCACCACGCCTTTCAAAAGAGCGCCAAGCATGGAATCAAATGGTGGGAATTCGACTTAACCTGGATGCTAATTCTCACTTTGGAAAAACTAGGACTAGCAACCAATGTCGTGCGTCCCAAACTAAGCAACTAATTTAAAAATTTCCACATGAGAAGAGGACGATACATGTCTCAATTTGAACAACTTTTAAACCGCGCTAAAAATGAAAAACAGCCTCAGCAGGTACTACTACTTTTTGCTAAGGCGACGGATATGTTTTCCGAGGCCAAGTTTGATCATCAAAGTGGGACTATTGACTCCATAATGTGTGTTAATAAATCCCCAGACGAACTTACCAATTTTAAAAATCTTGTGAGTGAAGCTGATCAATTTTCTAAAGACTGGAACTTTATCTTCATTTCAACCTTAAGCGGTTGTGATAACCAAGGTCCTAGTGAAAAAGATATCGACTTAGCGCTACACAAAATGAGTAATACCTTCGCTAATGGCGATGACCTTTCTCAATTCCTAGTTTTTAATAGGGATGAACAGCTAGTCGCAATCGCATAACGTTACAATAGCGTTCATATTATATTGCTTAGAATTTTCCATTTTCATTTTTCCAAACATTTTTAGCAGGCACTACTTCTGTGGTGTCCCAATGCTCTACAATCATTCCATTTTCAACTCTAAATAAGTCATAAAATGAAGAATGCTCTCCGTCTTTTTGCCCTTCTGAAACAGTGAGAACAAAGTTTCCCTCCGCCAATATGCGATGATTCACCTCATAACTGGCTTCTTCAGCCTTCTTTGAAATATCCATTAAGGTGCTATGTTCTAAAAAAGAAGTAAGATCAATATAATTTGATAGTTCACTATGCCTTTTCTCAATTAATATATTCTGAATAAAATTTCTTACCAATTTCCGGTTCTCTTCCGTTAACTCATGGTCATAGACTTCAGTTGAGCCACCGACCATATCACCAACCCTCAGCTGGATATTGTCCCAATGCTCAACAACGAAATCGCCCTCATACCTAAAGACTTCAAAGCCTATTCTAACAGACGAAAAGTCATAAATGGTATGGCCAAATACATAATCCCCATCTTCAAACAATCTCACAATTTCAACTTTAGGATTGGTTTTTGATAACCTCGCAAAAAGTTGTGCTAATCCTTCTCCCCCTTCAATCGTCTGGGGATTGTGTTGGATATACTTTTCTTCATTGACCACTTTCACTGACTCGGGTTCCCCCGTTTCAATTCCTTTAAGTAGATCATAAATTTTTTGTTTTCTTAAAGAGCTCATTGTGCATAAACCTCTACTGCAAATTGATTGGGGTCTTCAAAGCAAAGGTACTTCTCATCTCTTTTTAAAATCTTAACTTTCCGGGTTTCAAGTTCACTTTGCAAGTTATCCAATTGCTCGATACCGCCGCCAGAAAAGGCAATATGGTTGAGGCCATTGCCTTGTCTCGAATTCTTGGCCTTTAGAAATTCCTTCTCCACTTGAACAAAGCACAAATAAGTTCCAGTTTTATGCTCCCAAGAAACACCGCCCTGCCATTCCGCTACCTTTTTGTAACTGAGAATTTGCATAAACCAGTCCCAAAATAAATTAGATTTTTCTAAATCATTTACGTAGTACTCAATATGATGAACCTGACCAAATTCCATAATTTGCCTTTTAAAAATGTATTATTTTAGATAAATAATAAGTAGCAAAAAATCATAGTGAATTATCAGAAGCGACGCATTCACGTGCTACCTGATGATCATAAACTACCATTCCAATTAACATTAAAACGCAGAGATTAGTAATAAGAAGAGGCGCCATAATTGGAGCACCAAATAAAACTCTCTCGACTAGTGGGATCTCACTATTTGATTTTACAAAAATGGCATAGAGGTGAAATAGAAAGCCTAAAACACCAACAAACGCTTGGATAAAGACTGAGGTGAAAACAAATTTTTTCCACCTCCTTGAAACCTTGGCATGAATAAAATAAGGCATAATTGCGAGTAACAGTGAACTGGTTACAACAGGAATCCACTCGGTCCAAAAATAAAAGCCATTTTGAGCGTGGTCACATAGTGCCAGCAGATAATTTCCCAACTGTCCAACGTAAGCGAAAAAGATTATCCAATTGCCCCAAAGACCATCTTTGGAGCGAACATAACGATTAACTAATAAGAGTAATCCCAAAGCCGTGTAGCTTAGAGGTGCCACTAAGGGAGCTGTATAGACAAGCGCCTTTAAATTAAAATCTTGAAAAAACTGAGACTCTAAGTGTAGCCCTAAACCAAGTGCTCCTATGAAAATCGAACAGATAGAAATAAAAGGATTCACCCAACTTTTATCTCGCTTTAAAATATAGTGATCAGTAAAAAGAACTACCGCTGCGAAAATCGAAAAATAGAGTGGTATCCATTCACACCAATGAGAGAAACCATTGATGGCGTGAGCGTAGAGAATATCTAAAGATAGAAACGCGAAATTCGAGATTATAAATACATCCAGAACCAAACGCTTATTTTGGGTAATATAGTCTTTTACAATGCTTATCATTAATGACGTTTTTCTTTAAGTTCTTTGGCCAACTCTTTCAATTCAACCATTTTTAATAGTAGCTCGTAATTTCCATGCCACTGAACAAAGTCCGCTCCCCCCATGAAGGCGCCATGTTTGGCAGTTCTACCAAAATAATGCCAAATATCGAAGGCCAAAAATTCGATGGATTCATCAAAAGGTGCGTCGGTTATGAGCTTTCGTTTTCTCAGGTCGGCCATAATATCTTTACTCTCTTTTATGACTTTATTTGTAGAGTAAACCACTTCGTCACCACTTTTATAGAAACGCTCAATATGTGAAGATGCATGACATTTTAAGCAAATGTGTGTCTTCAGACCTTGTGGAACAGATTTGTTAATTTGAAGCTTGCAGCTTGATGTAATTTCCGCAGTTTAACAAATCGCTCCGTGCTCCTTTTACTCATTTCTGACACGCTATTAACAAGGAGTAAGAAATGAGTTCGAGTAAAAACCTCAGAGAAGTTAAACAGGCCACAAAACGTCGTTACACGGCCGAACAAAAGATTCGAATCGTTCTGGAAGGACTTCGCAATGAAGTCTCCATAAAA
>JABGVH010000219.1 GCA_018646195.1 Halobacteriovoraceae bacterium | reverse complement strand
TTTTCTTTAGGCCATTATAAGAGCCGTCTTTTTCGACCCATTTTCGCACCTGGTCGTCACCATTCAACAAATCAAAACTAAGCCGGTCATTTTCATATTCGTAGGGGGCGGTATTCCAATCGAAGGAGGCGACATTTTTCTTAAAGTAAGCACAGAGAAATTGTCCAAGTGCCCAAGGTTTAAATACTTGGGGGTCTGTTATTTGAATATGGACCCCGCCACAAGTTTGGTTCGCAAATTTTTGAAAAGTCGGGTGAAAGGTTAGGGGACGCAGAATAAATCCCTGCAAGGGCCAATGCTTTAATTCACTATTCAATTGCTCGACAAATGAAAAAGGTTCTATATCGGGAGCGCCGACCAATTCGAGGCTTCGAGTAGTTCCCCGTCCTTCGCTGGCAGTGGTGCCTTCAAAAATGACGGTTCCAGGAAAACACAGGCAACCTTCAGGAGTAGGCAAATTTGGGGAGGGATTAATCCATGAAAGACCGGTATCTGACCACAGCATAGACCGTGACCAGCCTTTCATTGGAAAGACCTGATACTCACAAGTAACACCTTCATGGGCCAGGGCATAGAGCCCCACTTCTCCCATTGTCATTCCATGACGCATAGGGATTTCGAACTGACCTACAAATGATTTAAATTCAGGTTTAAGAATATTGCCTTCAACTTCTAAGCCGCCAACTGGATTCGGTCGATCGAGTACAACTACCTTGATTCCTTTTTTACCACAGGCTTCCATCAATAGTTTTAAGGTCGAAATATAAGTGTAGATGCGAGTTCCGACGTCTTGAAGGTCGACAAAGAGTGTATCGAGGCCTTCCAGCATTTCGTCGCTAGGGACTCTTGTTTCTGAATAGAGACTATAAACGGGCAGGTCAAAATAGGGATGGTGAACTGACTTTGTTTCGATCATATTGTCTTGGACATCACAGACAAAGCCATGCTGTGGCCCAAATAATTTACAAAAGCGATTTCCAAATAATTTCTTGAAGCTAATGGCAGCTAATTCAAAATTGCGGGTAGTTGAAGCACTGTGACATAAAAGGCCGATCTGCCCCTTGAATTGAGCTGCGCTACCACTTTCAATTAAGTTTTCTAGTCCTGTTTGTAGAATTCCCATAACCCATCTATGATAGAATACATTGATGAAAGCTGCACCTTATATTCTTAAAATTCTAATTGGAATTCTCACTATTACTGTGTTCGTTCCAGTCATTATAAATAAGCATTTAATGTTCCCCTATATTACTGACAAAAACTTTGCCTTTCGTTTCTTAATAGAACTGGCGGCAATGCTCTGGGGAACCTTAATGGTTCTAGACAAAACTTATCGTCCAAAATTTTCTTACCTCAGTTTGGTTTATCTCTATTATGTCTTGGCACTTGGGCTTACCAGCGCCTTAGGTTATGACCCATTTAAGTCTATGTGGTCTACTATGGAGAGAATGGAGGGGTGGATTACTCATGCTCATCTCTTTGTTTATTTTATAATGTTGGGTAGTGTTTTTAAAAATGCCAAAAACTGGCAGTACTATATACAAACATCTTTAGTGGTTAGTTTTTTGATGTTGGGAACTGGCATAGCAGATAAGCTCAATGGAATTGAAACCATACGGGCGCTAATCGGCAACCAAACATTTGTTGCTACCTATGCGGCAATTCATATCTTTATGGCCGGCGTTGGCTGGTTTAGGCATGCTGCAAACAAGTATCATAAAATTTTCTATGCGGTAGCAGCACTGGCAAATATTGTAACGGTGATCTTGGCCAATAGCCGGGGAATTTTTCTAGGTCTGGTTTGTGCAGGTCTTGCTATTGGAGTCCTGTTGTTACTTACCTCCAGCAGAGAGAAAGTTCGCAAGGTCGGGATTGGTCTTATTGCTGCTGTGGTAATCTCTGGCAGTGGGATCTTGGCGATTCACAAGCAGGTTTGGATAAAAGATGTTCCCGTTTTAAAAAGGTTTTATAAATTCACCGATAACCCTCGTTTAAGAATTTGGAAAGTCTCATTAACCGGGCTGAAAGACCGTCCCTTTCTTGGCTGGGGTATAGAGAACTTTCAAGTGGTCTTTGATAAGTATTACGATCCCTTACTAGTCAATGATGAGGAATGGTTTGATCGCCCTCACAATCTCTACTTAAGAACCTTGATTGAAGGGGGATTGGTTACCTTCGCCGGACTGATCGCGCTATTTGGTTTGATCTTCTGGATCCTGCTCAGGGGAGACGATTTTCCCATAGGCTTTAAGTCAGTCATGATCGGATTTTTTGTTTTTTTCCTGGTCCATAACATGTTTAATTTTGATACATTGGCCAGCTTGATTTTTATCAATTTTTTCATCGCTTATGTGCACTACGTTTGGGAGAAAGGGCGCGGCTTTTACTTCCCAAGACCGGTGGCGCTAGGTTTGGCGTTGGTGGTTATCCCCGTCACATCTGTGGCGAGTATGAAAGTTCACCATGAAGAACGCAAGAGTCTTTATAATTTTACTAAAGTAATTCTCTCTGCGATGGGGCGAAAGCCCCGTTATTTTCACGAAAGGGCCAAGTATTTTTTCGAAAATACTTATTTTTTAAGGCGCTACGGAACTTTGGTTTTTATGCTGAATCCTCAACGTAATCTTCTTTACAATAAAAATGTTCCTGCGGCCGATAAGCGCCGTTACACAAAACTTGTTTTGAAAGAGATGGAATACATCTTAAAAGAGATTCCAAAAACCACTCGTATTTATACTCTCTGGGGCTTTTTTCTCAATAATGTCGGTCAAAAGGAACGGGCGCTTGAGGCCTACCGTGTCGCCAAAAAGCTCTCTCCTCAAAAAATAAAAACTATAATTTACATGACGGATGTTTTGTTAAAACTGGGTAAATATGAAGAGGCCTATCAAAACCTTAAAGAAGGCTTTTCCTGGTTTCCCAACTATGGCCCTTTAAATAAACACCTGGCGCTTACTTCGGTACTATCCCGTAAAACCCATGATCTTTTAAAATTATCTCCACCAGTACTAATGGGTGCCTTAACTCAGCCAAACTTTCAGCGCGCCTTTTTAAATACCAGGCAAGTTCCATTATATGGCAAGCTATTAGCTGAATACCTCAAAACTAATCCAAGATCCTTGCCCCATTTAGTTAATTTGAGCTGGGCCTATAATATGGTGGGGCAGCCAGAAATCGCCATAAAGGTGATTGATCAGGCAGTGCGTTACCATCCCAACTATAAGACCAAGGCCAGCCAAATTGTTTCGGCCATCCGGCAAAGTCAGAAAAATAAGGCGTTTAAGAGACCTCCTAAGAAAAAATAGGAATAGCTAGACAGTTTTTAATAGAAAAATTGCCATCGACAGAGATTCTTTAGTCTTCCATAATACTATAGGACCATTAAAATAAATAAACTGCTCACACACACATGCGCAGTCTCGGAGAGAAACCTATGCAGCAATACCTGGATTTGATGAAGCACGTATTAATTAACGGCGATAAGCGCTCTGACCGTACCGGAACAGGAACCCTCTCGCTTTTTGGCCATCAAACTCGCTATGACCTGACTAAAGGTTTTCCTCTCGTAACCACTAAAAAACTACACCTAAAAAGTATCATTCATGAGCTCTTATGGTTTTTAAAGGGCAGTACAAATATTCAATACCTAAAAGAGAATGGGGTCAAAATTTGGAATGAGTGGGCCGACGAAAATGGCGACCTAGGGCGGGTCTATGGTGCTCAATGGCGCCAGTGGATGACCGCTGATGGCGCGTCAGTCGATCAAATTTCTAATCTTATACATCAGATTCGTACCAATCCTAATTCTCGTCGCTTAATTGTGACTGCTTGGAATCCTGGCGATATCCCCGATATGGCATTACCTCCCTGCCACACTTTGATGCAGTTTTATGTCAGGGAAGGAAAACTCTCTTGTCAGCTCTATCAAAGGAGCGCCGATATTTTTCTTGGGGTTCCCTTTAATATTGCCAGCTATGCTCTTTTGACTATGATGATTGCTCAGGTTTGTGACCTAGAGGCCGGGGACTTTGTCCATACAATGGGAGATGCCCACCTCTATATGAATCATATTGATCAGGCGCTTACTCAAATAAAACGCGAACCTAAGTCACTGCCTAAGATGTGGATTAATCCAGAAATCAAAAGTATTTATGAATTTACTTATAGTGACTTTGAACTAAGAGAGTATGAGGCCCATCCGCATATTAAAGCGGAAGTGAGTGTTTAAGGACATAATTATGGATATTTCGTTGATAGTAGCGATGGGGAATAATAGAGAAATAGGCAAAGATAATTCTCTTCTCTGGCATATTAAAGAAGATTTTAAGAACTTCAAGAAGGTCACGATGGGGCACCATATGGTTATGGGCCGCAAAACCTTCGAGTCGATAGGTAAAGCGCTACCCGGGCGCACCACCATAATCCTCACTCGTGATAAGAGTTATGAGCAGGCCGACTGCCTGGTGGCACATTCTAAAGAAGAAGCGATAGTCCTGGCCTCCCAAAGAGGTGAAAGTGAATTATTCATTTGTGGTGGCAGAGAGATCTATGAACTCTTTATGCCCCTGGCGGATAAGCTCTATCTCTCCAAAGTAGATTTCGAAGGTGAGGCCGATACCTACTTTCCTAAATTTGAAGAAAGCCCCTGGAATATGTTAGAAGAGCGTATCTATTGTAAAAATGAATTGGCCCCGGCTTGGCGATACCAAGTTCTAACAAAGTGAGAAGGCGATGAACCCAGCAAGTGATAAAGTAAATAATGATAAGCTCTTTAATAAAGTCAATTACCTGCTAACCCAACTGCGTCTCAAAAATAAAGGCGTTTGGGAGCCTCTTAAGCGTGAGTACGACGCTGCCGATCTGGACCAAGTCCCGGCCATTTATGAAAAGCTAGTCAAGGCCTATCAAGAGCTTAATTAGCTGCTCGATTGACCGATTTAATGGTCAATTTCCCCTTTAATATCAATCCCTTAAGGAATTTTAAGTTTCTAACCCCGCAATTTTTAATGGTATTTTTAGATACCTTAAAATAGCTATAAATACTGGCAGGGAAGGGAGCTTGGAATTGATTGAAAATTATGTCGAAATTGATGATAAAAAATACTATTTCTTGCCCTTACATTTGGCAATTCGATTTGCTGCGGAAATTAACTTCTCCTTCTATATTGAGATTAATAAATCAAAGAGAGTCATGCTAGAGCACGACGATGACGACTTGATTAATAAATTAAAAAATTACTTAAAGAAAGGTCTGCGGGAAATTCTTGTCAGTGAAGCAGACTATATGAATTTTCTCTCTGAGGTGAAGAATAATCTAGAGCATAAATTTTTTGATCCCGCCTCCTTTAAAGACGATGAGTCTAATATCTTAACCTTGAATGATGCTTACGAAATGGTTAAAAAATCATTCCAGGACATGGGGGTCAGCCCGCAAGCGATAGACCTGGCAATAGTCGTTAATAAACGCTCTATTCAAGTGATGAAAAGCTCTTCAAATATTTTTAGAATATTTAAGCAGTTCAAAAATAAATGCAATGGGGAGTTCCTAAATGCCATATTTGTCAGCTTCACTACCAGCTGCATGATTGATCGTTACTATTGGCAAAGTGAAAAAGTAAAAAAGTAAAAGAGAAAGTCTCCTTAGGTGTTATGCTTTCTGATATTACTCTTTCTAGTAATGACTTTAAAAAGTTGCATCAGTATTCAGGTGACTGGAGTGGACTGTCTGAGAAATTATTTAAACACCCTTTAGAGGCCTCTGAGAAGATCCAAAAATTTAGTAGTATTCATTCTAAAGAGCTACAAGAGGTAATAGAGTGCCACCATGAAATGCCAGATGGATCGGGTTTTCCTAGAGGACTTGATCATAAGAGGATTCCACTATTGGCCAGTATCCATATCGTCGCGAGGCATTTCGTCGAAGAGTTAATGAAGGTTGAATTTAATCATCAGAAAAGATTTGAAATCATGGATAATCTTTATAAGAAATTCAATAAGGGTCACTTTAAGTCTGGGCTTTTCACTATCTATGAGTTTCTCAGCATGGAAAAACCGGAATAACTAAAGAGCTAGCTTCTGTATGATATGGTAGCCAAACTTTGAACGAACAGGCCCCGAAATTTCCTGAATCTCTAGCCCGTCCAATGCTTTTTCAAATTCTGCAACCATTTGACCGGCGTAGAATCTCCCCAGCTCTCCACCTTTTGAGGCACTGTCGCATTCGCTTAATTGAGTGGCCAGTTCAGAAAACTCTTCACCTTTTTTTAGTTTTTCTAATACATACTCTGCATCTTCCAATTCTTCACAGAGAATATGACGGGCCCGGAATTCTTTTCGCTGATAGTTCATGCTTTCTCCAAAAGTAAGTGATAGTATATCTTATGATTGAATATAAGTTAGAAGGTAGGGAGTTCATTCCCCTTTGCGATCTGCTCAAACGAACAGGCCTTTGCCAAACGGGCGGGCAAGCAAAAATGGAAATTTCAGAGGGCATGGTAAAGGTTGATGCAGTTGTCGAGCTTAGAAAGCGCTTTAAGGTTCGAAGTGGATGTCTTATCACTTATGGGGAAGAGAGTATTAAAGTCATAGACTAGAGGGCCTCAATTATTTTCCGGAATTCCAGTTCTTCTGATTCAGCAATAAAGTCACGGTTTTGATCAATCTCTTTTTCGAATTGGGCCAATAATTCACGTCCAAGCGCCTGCAATTTATAATTACCACCCTCAGAAATTGACTCTATTCGACGCATATTGAGCTCATCTAGGTAGAGAAAATAGACCTCTTTTTTACCGCTTTGGTAGCAGTTCTGCTGCATCAGCTCGATAAAATCCCAAAGCCCCATTTTCTTAAATTTTCGAATAGTTTCCATAGGTTAGTTTTAATTTAAGCAGTCCAAGACGTCTAGTCAACAAAGACCAATTGGGAGCAAATATAAAATAAATTCAGGATTTTTGTTTCACGTGCAACTCTTTTAGATAGGTGTTATCAAGCCTTTATGAAATTACTGTCCCCACTAAGGTTTCTATTTGCTGCTTATTTTATATTACTAAGTGGTAATTCTTTTGCCAAAAAACCGACTCTCAATTTATTGTCTGAAAGCCCCGTCTACAAGCGGATTCTCAAAAGTATAAGTGAGAATCCCAAGTTGTTAGTTGCTGCCGATTCTAAAGATAGATTATTAATAGAAACGAAAAGCAACCTCTTCGCAGCCGATTTAATTCTTACAGATATTATTGATCAAGTGAGCTATCGGCTCAACAAAAGAAAGCTCTACCAGCAGAAAAAAAGACTAGAGCAGGTTCTTAAAGATAAGCCGATTGAAAATTTCTTAATTTGGAAAAAGCTCTTAGATTCATTGGCAGTTAAAGATCACAATATTAAAGAAGTCAAAGATCTTTTGGTCGCCCAATTGTATACCGCCGATGCCAAGGCCTTATTTTTTAAACTCCAAATTTACCGCAAAAAGATGTGGAGGCGTTACAAGAGAAGGAATCGAATCCTTTACTATAATAAACTTCTTCAAAATCCAGAGGGCCAGAGTCTTTTCAAATGCATGACAGTCAACTCATCTTTAGTTGTAGAGGATGGGACATTTGCTACCCCTCGTCCCACCGTCACAAAGTTAATCTCTAAGAAAAAGGCCTTTGCTCAGGCCAAGAAGGATCACCTCGATAAGTATTTTGAGATTATAAAGAAGCAAGAAAAAATTGACTATAAGAAGTTTCACACTCATAAAAAAATTAAGTTTAAAATAAAATATAAAAAGCAAAAAGGAAAACCACTCAAGATAGAACGTTTTAGAAAATCCGAGAGAGATTTTAAAAATGTCACTCGGCAGCTATTTAATACAATTAATGCCCTTCCTTATAAAATCCCTCTACTTAAATACCTACAGGCCGAGCTTCATGGACGAGAGGGGATACTGCTGGGAATTAACGATGATAATGCTATCAAAACATTTTTACTAACTCCTAGTTTTACCCATAAATATAGAGACCTTCTCATTCCCCTAATTAAGGAATTCTCTTATGCCTATAAACTCGATAGCGGTGACCTGGTTTATCTTAGGCACCTTAGGAAGTGGATAAAGAAAAATAAGAAGGAAATTGTAAAAAGATCCAGCGAGCGGGGAATTGAAGTTAGTTTTAAAAATAGAAAAATTCGATTACCAAAAAATTATGAAGTCCTTCAAAATTATGCCGCTTTAGAAATACTCTTTCCTAAGGCGCCCTGGAATAAGAAGTTACCAGTTCTTTACGACTCTAAAGGAAAACCAGTTTATTTAAAAGGTGTCATGGCACGGATGGTGCTTAAAACCCGAGATTTTTTCAAACAGCTCCTAGCGATCGAAAATGTTTCAGCGACTATAGTGGGGGTTGGAGTATTTATGGTAACGGGCAACCCCATGCTCAGTGCAGTGGCATCCTTAGCGACTAGAGACCTTATTATAATGGCGAAGTACGACATAAGCTTCCGAGACCATTTCCCAACAATTGTTAGGAATTTGGCGATCAGTGCCATCGTTGGAGCTGGCTTCCAGGGAGGAAGACTGGCCGAACAAATTATACTTGGAGGAATCAGTGGGGCGACCCGCTCAATTATTTCTCGTAGAAGAATAGATATGGGGGCGATTGTAGGAGCTATTGAAGGAGTATTGATGGGGCTTTTGCCCTCAAATATTGCCCATCCTATGGTTGGAGGCCTGTCATCGAGCGCGATGTTTAAAAATGCTCTATTAGAGTTATTAGAGGACGTCGCATTTGGAAGTGTTCATGGCATAGCAGTAGCGGTTATAGACAATGAAAGCATAGTTGAGGGCGCCCGTGATGGAGCGCTTACAGGGCTGTTAATTGGTGGTCTACGAATTGCCATTCTAGGGGCTCGCTACCGCCCTAATATCAGCGACGAGGATATTCGGCTTGAGAACGAGTATCAAGCGATCAATGGTGAAGGACCCACTAGAATTACCAGAGAAATGATTGAGGACACCAGTTTTAGACGAGGGGGATTTGTACAATTTCTCTACGGCAGAACCTTTGTGCTTGGTCCACATGTACTAGCGGATCGTGATACCCCCGGTAACGTCGATATTGAAACTCATGAAATGAGCCATCGCTCGCAAATTAGAAATTATGGAATTATAGGGTTTAATTCGAGATATATTTTAGAGGCCCTCAAGCATGGCTCTCACGGTGGAATGCTGGGCGGGAATATCTACGAGCAGTATCGCTATCTTGCCCAGGCCGTAAATTAAAAAAAAGGCCTTTTTAGAAAGGCCTCCTTTTAAATATAAATTTATTTTATTAATTAAAGTCCCGCTTCACCATGTAGTGGTCGTGGGAGAACTTCAAGCTTGTCAGCAGTAAAAGTACTGTGAGATTTTTTAATCCCATGGTTCATGCGATCGTAATGAGCGGTATCATAAGTCACAGAAGTTTCCATGTAAGGAAGATGCATAGGCATAACACAGCGGTTAGCACTGTAATCGACAACCGTAATTGACCGGTTCATTCCATCGACAGGCATCATGTTTTTGCTAGCGACGTAAGTAATTATGCCACAACGAGTGTCACGAAATGATCTTGTTATAGGTAATTCAATTTTCTTGTTTAAAATAACTCTTGGGCACATAAAACCTGGACGGCAAACCGGAGCATGCTGAAGGTTTAAACGAATTGTTTTTGTCACTTGGTCAACTGTAAGGTGTCCAAAGCGGATGTTGAGGTTTCCTAGGTGACTGTTCTGGTCAATATTGATGTTGATAAGTCTTGCGCCTAGTACTTCTGGCAAACGAATTGAGCGGGCCTTCGCTACTCCTGAAAATAAGGTAAATAAAATGGCCAATTGAATAATCTTTTTCATGATGTCTCTCCCCAGTGTTTAGATCATGTTAGGTTTTTCTTTCAAAAGTGTTTCACCACATTTTGACGCTAAAGGGAAAGGATCTTTTATTATGGAGTGTCATAAGTGTAGCTTATTGGTGTCACAGTGACCCTATAAGTTAAGCGTATTTATGTGCCTTCGAAGGGGGCGATGTATTCTTCTTTGCTAATTTTTAAATTTATTTTTTCTGGCCTCATGGAAATATGGTATTTTTCTTCTATCCAATGACTGACTTGCTCTTTTATTTCTTCCAGAGAATGGGCCTGGAAAGTAACCGATTCAGTTTCTGAATAAGCGTAAAAGCCATCTTGATTTTCAACCACTTGAATAATGAATTCGGCACTAATAGGGGAGTCCGCGAAACTATAAATATAGCGCCAGTGAGAGTAGGCCCCTAGTATGACAAAAATATGAAAGAGTTCATGGGGACCGACAATACCTGGAACTAGCACTGGCCACCTGGTAAATTCGAGCAGTGCACCTAGAGTATAGAAAATACCTCCCGGAATAATGAAGAAATTATTAGGGCCGCCATAGGTTTTTCTAAGTTTTAAAAAGGTTATTAAACCTATCCAACCGAGGCCGATATAAAAACAAAGTGTCAGCCACTCAGGAATTGAATCAAAGAAGACGCTGGTCAAAACAATGCCGGTAATTGCTAACGACCAAACTGTTCCTAGAACTCCCCAACGGGAAACTCCTCTAAAAAGTATGACGTGGATTGGGGTAAAAGTTCCCGCTATAAGAACAAAGATCGCCGAGTGGTCGAGTACTTGAAGTACATAACGAGGAACCAGCCCCGGCTCTAAAAGGTGGTAAACGGCACTCATAGAAAATTGAAAAATTAGCCCGAATGAAAAAATCAAAAGACTTAATTGACGGACCGAGTTACCTCGCCCTTTACGGGTTAAATAAAAAGTACCGATTAAGGTCAAAAGACAGCCTAAAAAGTGGCTTATGCTGCTAAATGGCTCACTGAATCCAGGGATTGGCACGATTTCCATGGCATCAATATAGCAACCTCGGAAGACTGGGTCTAGAATTGATAAAATTTCCCATTGGAAAATACAGGATTGAAGCCTAGAATAAGCTTTGCAGTATTTGTGAAGATTTCTTCATAAAGCAATAATTTTGAGGAGTAAGGCCATGTACCAATCCATTTACTTGGAGAAAATAAGTGCTAGCGGAGTTTTGCCGGCCGACATCTATATTAAAATTTCAGACCGTTATTTAAAATATAAAGAGAAGGGGCAAGAGCTCGAAACCAAAAAAATAGAAACCTTTTTAAAAGGCGGGATGAAAGTTGTCTATTTTGAAGAAGCTGAAATACCGACCGTAAAAGATTGGCTTGGGGCAAACGCCGATAAAATTATTGATGAAGTCGTCGCTTCTGCTGGGGGAAAGTTTAAGGAGACTGCAAAAAAATCTTTAAAGTCTAAAGATGGTTTGATTGAGGCACTCGGCGCGGAAGAGATGAGTGATGATCACTTCTCTAATCTCGAAAAAAATTCATCCGGTTTTATTTCCGAGGCAGTGGCCAACCCAATGACTGGCAAGGCGATCAATGCGCTTTTAGATGGAGCGGCTGGCATCGCCGCTCATTCGCTAAACGTCGCCAATCTCAGTATCTTTTTAGCGATGAAGCTTGGTGTTAAAGATAAGAAAGTTCTCGACTCAATTTACCTAGGCGCTATTATGCACGACTTTGGTAAAATCAGAAATAAGTCTGAAGTACTTAATTCCTACGAAGTTAACAATATTCCAGACGACCACCCAGACAAGGGCCTAGCGGTAGTCAAGAAATCGGCCGGGCTTGATCCTTTAGTTCTAGAGATCATAGCTCAGCACCACGAGCAATTTGACGGCGATGGATACCCCAAGGGCATAAAAGGCGATGCTATTAAATTTGAGTCACAAATTGTAGCACTGGCCAACTTCTTTGATCAAAACCTAAGATTAACTGCTGGCACTAAAGAAGATATTCATAATATGATAAAGTCAGTCGCCCAGGGAAACTCCACCCTCTTTGCTCCTAAATTATTCCCGGCAGTAACTGAGGCCTTAAAAGACGCCTTTAAGTAATTCTATTAGGCATAAGCATTGCTTATGAACTCCCATGCTGAAACATAATTGGTGTTAATTGGCCCCAGGAGTTAGTTTCCTCCCAGACATCAATCATCTGAGGAGAGAAACATGAAATCTAAACTAATCCTAATGCTACTTTTACTATCTGCCGTCAGCAATGCACAGGCAACAAGCACCACTAAACTACAAAATACAGACGATGCTCTCTCTACCATTATTAATGGTGAAGTCCTATCGGCAGCTAATTTCTACCCTCCTTGCCCGCCAAATGCTCTCTGTTCTCCTGCAACCTTGGTTAAAATACAATTACCTCTTAGCGGTTGCGCCGATCGTCTAGGGCCTGTTTCTCATAAAGTTTCTTTTAATGAGGAAAGCGGGAAATATACCATCTTAATTTCGGCGATTAATATTCACAATGAATTAAGTAAGCGAATTATGTGTTTGCGCCAGGCAACCGCTGAGTACAAAGTCCTAATGAGACCATTCCTAGAAATGGAAGAAATCGAAATTAAATTTATGAAATAATTGCTGATAGAGTATTCTAACAGTGATCGGGCCCTCAACTAGCGGCAATTTAGTTGAGGGCCTTTTTTTGTCCAAAATGTTAATGCCAGAACTTATTCTTAAGGTTAAGCTTTCTTTTCACAGGAGAGTTTATGAAAACCTTAAAAGAGGCCAGAACCTATTTTGAAAGTCATCTCTTAGAAGAGGCGACAGCAAGGGATTTTGAACGCCGTAGTTTTAATGGCTACTGGAAGTCCTCGATGAAAAGGACTTGCAAATTCTGTGCACTTGCCTTTATTGCTGGAATTGTTTTTATGAACTTAAGCGATAAATTTGATGAAAAAATCTATATGTATTTTGGGCAGGTCTTATTATTTGGCTCCTTCATCTACTTCTTTTACTCATTGATCGCCACCGGTTTTGCATTCAATCGCAAATTTAAACGTTTCCAGGAAAAATTTAGAGCGACAGTCGCCTTCCCATTTATAAATTATATTGCTCCCGAGTTGACTCTCTCAAGTGGAGTTGAAGTTGATAGTGAAGAAGTTTTCGGAAGCCTAGTCACTCCTATTACTTATAGGCTTGATAGGCGGGAATTAAAAGCTGAGCATATAACCTACGGTTTAGAATGTGATGATGCCATGGAGGGACAGTTTGGTAGCTTAAAGGGCAATGCCAAGGTCTTAGGTTTTATTAATTGGGGCAATCAGACCGAGCATGAACTTATGGGGGGACTTTTTTTTAAAGCAACACTCGATCGTGAACTAGCAGGTCGGATTTTTATTGAAAGAGAATATATTGAAAATTTAGTTGGGGGAAAGATATCGGGACTATTTGATAAGCTTAAAGAGTTCAAAATGGTCAATCACCGGGACCCTGATAGTGAATACACCGCGGAGATGAATAAATTATCAATTGTACGGCTCGATGATTACCCTGAATTTGAGAAGAAGTTTCGAGTCAAGGCGACTTCTCCGGAACTGGCCCGTGAATTTCTAACCCCTGAAAGAATTTCCTATTTGCAGAGCTTAGAAGAAGCCGAGGAGCTTCCTTTTAGCCTCTCCTTCTACGGTCGGAGTTTTGCCGCTTACTTCACTCGTTACAATAATAAAGTTTTCACTGTTGCCCAAAGAGAGCTAGCAAGAGAGGCAATGGATTTTGTGAAAATAAAGGAAATTTACCAAGATGTCGCACTTCTCAATAATTTAGGGGAAGGGTTGCAGTTAAAAAATTAAACTTATTCTAAAACTATGCCAGCATCAACTTCTAAAGTGCGAGAAAATTCTAATTTAGTAAAGTGAGGGTAGAGTTGCCCCCGCAAAAGTTGAGTTTTAGACACTGGCCCATAATTTAAAGACCCGTGTTGTTGTTTCGGTAATTCATTAGGAGCGCGGTAAAAAGTAACGAGTCCTTTGCCGGCGGCAATCATGTTTCCATTTTGCATAAATGTCAGAGAAGCTTCTTCATCGATGCCTACTCCAAATAAATCCTTAATTTGATATTTAAACTGAGTTTTAAACATAAAACCTAAGAGTCGCCCCTGGCGATTTCTTTCACTAAAATGTGTATCAGTAATCAGGTTCTTAAGTAGAGGACTTTCAAAAAAACCATGTTCTAAAGTTATATATTCACTATGGGGATTTTTTAAAACGTAGCGACTGCTTAACCCGCCCCTCTCGGCTGAAAAGATAAACTCACCCATGATTGCCAGGCCAGCACTTGTACCGGCAATTGAAACTCCCTCACGCACTTTTTTAAGTATCTCACGATGAGCGCTGGTTCCCTTGATTCTATTTATGTACTTGGACTGATCGCCACCAGTAAAAAAGATCCCTTCTGCTTTCCTAATCTTAGACAGAACGAAGTCATTTTCCCCAGCGCTGCTATTTAAAAATGAAATAGTTTCGACCGATTTAAGGGGAATTCCTGATTCTTCAGCAATATTCCAAAAGTCATGGGTGTAGCGGTGATTCAAGTTGGCTTTGCCAGATATAACCAAGAGGTTTCCGGCATTTACGCCCTTTAAAAAGGTCCTGATCCCGGTACTTTCATTTCTACCCCCGCCCAGTAAAATAAACTGAGAGAGGGATTTTTTTTCAATATCTCTTATTTCACCAATTTTTCTATAGAGGTAAGAATTCGAAAGGTACTCATTGTTTCCAAAGATGACCTTAGATGCTTCTAGCGATTGGTAGACTTTGACATGGTCATGTCCAATTGAGGGAATGCCATAAAAACGATGCTGGTTTTTAGAGATATTTTTTTTAATATAATGGTAAAAGTTCTTAGCACGCTGAAATCTGTTCTTCCCCTGCAGCATAGCTTCACAAGAGCGATCAAGACTATCTGTTCCGGTGTCTTTTTCTGACATCAGATAAATTACCTTTTGCTTGGCGAAGTTTTCTTTTAGTTTAGCAACACTAAATTTACTTAAGTATTCAGCTCGATTGAGAGGGCCGTAAATATAGTGGTTGTATTCGCTACAATCTGTTGGGGTCTCAATCGTTTGATAGTTGGAGTCTGTAAAATGGTAGCGGTCGCTATCAAGATACATGTAGGAAGAAGGATTAGAGGGCACAATTGTAAATGTTTGAGAGATTTTGTTGGAGACCGTTGTTCCAACTGCATAACGCTGAGTAAATTGGCCGCCAGCAGAGTGACCAGTGACCACCACTGCTTTTAGATTGGGGAACTTGTCAGAGTTTCCGATACTTTCAATCATTCGGTCAATTAACTCGAAAGAGCTAATATGGTCGCTATCTTCAGAATCATAACCATACTTCCATTTTTGATACCAGCGCCTTCCCCAATAAACTTCACCCTGCTCTCTGGCATCAGTTACTTTGCGAAAGGTAGGCGCAACAATTAGAGTTCTTTCTGCCAATCCAAGCTTGGCAGCAGCGATAACGGTATCGTCAAAATAAGTGTGACCATTTCGAAGGGCACCGTGAATGACAATAACTAATCGTTCTACCTCTGTAGAAAGCTTGGTAAGGGAGTGGGTCGAATAGTAGGTTAAAAAATTGGCATCGGCCTTAAACTTTGCGCTGCAAACAAGGTGACTTTGACAAACTTTTCCCATGCCCACGGTAGGTAGGCATAGGATTAAAAATATAAGTAATTTGAAGGTTCTAGAAACCACCAAGCATACCTAAGTACTTCTTATAAACCTGGTCGTAGTGAAAAGTTGGACGCCAGGCCATTTGCTTTCTCTGTAAAGTTTTTAATTTTGTATAGTCTATTAAGACGATACCTTGTTCAGTTAGAAGGTTTTTCATTTCCTCACTGGTGAAGAGATCTTTTTCCATGACTCTTGTCGCCCATCGACCAGTTATTCTCTTTATCTCCGGTGTTTCTATTGCGGGATGAATAAAGAGCTCTGTAACGCCGGCCTTGATTTTCTTAATTTCTGAAATAAACCAGGCCCGTCGTTCGGCCGGTTTTGAAGGGTTATCTCCCATAATCAATTTATCTAATAAGATGAATCCCTGACTTTCAAAGCGCATCGTCAACGGATGCTTGGGAAGACGGAAGGGCAGGCCGTACTCGTAAGAGAGTGCCAATGCCGTTGCTAATAATTCGACTCTTCCGGTTTCAAGTCCATAGAGAGAACCCATATGGGAGTCAAAATGAGAGAGCTCGATTCCTCGCTTAAGAACTGCATCTAATTGGGCGCGCACTTCGCGTTCAACATCTTCTACACTGGCGTTTTGTTCCACTTGCTTTGAGGTTTCCCAAAAATGCCCCTGCTTATTAGTTAGAGTGCTTTTGCCATTATTACCGCTAGTAAGAGGTCTCCAACGGTACTTAGACCATTCAGACGTCAATGTGACGTGGACTCCAAGGTTTTTCCTTTCACTTCTAACGGCTTCCTTCATGGCATCATGACTCCAACCAGGAGGCACCATCATAGTGGCCGAAGTAACCAGGCCGGCCTTAAGAACTTCCATAGTTCCCTTATTCTCTGCGTTAGACATTCCATG
Organism: Halobacteriovoraceae bacterium; assembly: GCA_018646195.1. GTDB lineage: Bacteria > Bdellovibrionota > Bacteriovoracia > Bacteriovoracales > Bacteriovoracaceae > JABGVH01. The sequence goes on along the minus strand of JABGVH010000219.1, from coordinate 11,811 downwards.
ATCATCAGCGTTAATTATTAAAAGCTTGGTTCCCGCAGGGTAACCGAGACGGACTTCAAGTCCCTCTGCGTGCAGTGTTGTGTGTAACAGTAAGAAAAGACAGGCAATTAGACTTTTCATAAAAATCTCCTTTTAAAGTGTCCCCGGAATATTAAAAAAAGTAAGTATGTCCTACATAACAATCGTTTGAAAAGCCCTTGTCATAGTCTTTTGATCAACTTTATACTTTTTTTTTTAACACCTAAAAGGACACCTTTATGAGCTCATTGTCGAGAGTTTTGGGAGCACTTTTTGTCTCTCTTTTACTAGTAGTACCAAGTTATGCCGCTGAACAACTAAAAGTAGGATTGGCGGCGATAGATGTCACTCCCCCTATAGGAGTGCCTCTCGGAGGTTACGGGACACCTTCAAGACGTCTTTCCCCAATGGATTGGAAAGGCAAATATAAGTACGCCTTTATGTTAAAACCCAGCACGGGTAAACGGGACGCGATCCGCGCCAAAGCTATGGTGCTCATAAAAGGCAGCGAAAAACTTTTGTTCTTATCGATCGATCTTGTGGCGATTGATAAGGGATTTAAGAAATATGTTTATAAGAAACTTAAAAAATTAGGTTTTAAAAAAGAAAATATTATAGTCAGTGCAACCCATACCCATCACGGACCAGGAACTCTTTCAAAAAAGTTTCTCTGGAAAGTTATTGGAATGGACCTTTACCAACGAAAAATTACCAAGCGCTTAAAACAACAAACCGTTGAAGTCGCCAAAATGGCGATTTCAAAGGCCGAACCTGCGACTCTTCATTCATTAAAATTCGATGCTGAAGGAATTCAAGAAAACCGCCGGCATGTCGAAGGTCACTTTGATACTGAAATGAATTTTTTAATGGCCAAGGATCAAAATGGCGATTGGATGGGAGGAATGACAAACTTGGCGATTCACCCCACATCTATGCGCTCTAAAGACCTTCGCTACTCCGCTGATATCCCAGGTGAAATTGAACGTTCCTTTAGACAAAAACTAGAGGGTGTTAATAAAACTAAACGTGCTGTAACAATGATGTTCACTAATGGTGCGGAAGGCGATGTCCGTCCGGTTCACGGTGGTGAGCGCTGGATGACTCAGCTTGCAGGTACTTTAGGGCAGCAATTTATTACAAAGCTCGATAAAGCGGTTCAAATCAAGCCGGTTTGGAAGGCCGTCACTAAGAAAGTTTTTCTAGGATTACCTTATTTAAATTTACCAACTTGCGCCGCCGATATGGGGGCCAAGGGTTTTGGTAAATTTATTATGAATACCATTAGAAAATTTCCGTTGGCGACAGCGCTACCTATGTGGACTGACCTTACGCTGGTTCAATTGGATGGAATTTCAATGATGACCTGGCCTGGTGAACCGACCACCAGTATCGGACTTGACCTCAAACGGGCCGCCTATCAGGCTGGCGCTAAAAATGCTTGGGTGCTTGGCCTAACCAATCACCACCTGGCCTATTTTGTAACCGCACAGGAATTCTATGAGCCTGGTTACGAAGGTTGCGCTTCTTTTTACGGCCCACTAGGGGGAGTAAAAATTATTAATAAATACCGTAAGATGATTAATAAGAAGTAGTTTTAAAGAAGTCTTTGATTTGCTAGAGAATATTAAGTTTTTTTAGGGGATCAAAGACGTTAACTGTAATATTCTGTTGCGCCTGCTCGTACTCAACCAAAGGGAAGCGCTTAGACTCTGTCATGCGCTCTACCGTCTTCCAGTTCTGGGGTTCAGGTGCTTTCGCTTCTTCCATTTTCCGGGCCATTACCATTTCACTAGTATTGCTCTTAATTTCCGCCTGCAGTGTTTCCATCTGTTTTTGCAGCTTAATCGAAGCCGCCCGAAAGACTTTTGAACTGACCACTGTTTTATCTAAAACTGGCATAGGCACCTTATTTGTCTATTTATACTTCACTTAATTATCGGTTGGATTGCGAAGATACTTTAGTATCAGGGTCGGGTAATTCTCAATACTTAGAAGGTTTTAGAGTAAGCCGCCTGGGGTGTAATCGCTTTGAGGGTTAGGGGATAGGGCAGGAAAGTCGCTAAGTGGTGGCCCGCCTGGCAGTCTCTTTTGGAAAGACCATTGAAGATAAAATAAGGACCTTTTTTATGCTCAACCAATACTTCTAGAGAGGGATGAGTATGAGAAATTTCAACTTCAAGAATTGTTAGCCCGGCCGACCTGGCCCTAAATGAGAGCTGGTGGATGAGGGTTTCTAGCTTTTTTAGGTTGCTAATACTGGCCTGGCGGCCATGAAAAACTTTACTGGAAAAGGCAATTCCCTGTTCATTCTTGATAGTTATTTGGAACACTTCGTGAGGAAAAAAGTTAAGTGAACTTTTCGCCAATAATTTCTCATCACTTGCATTTAAAACGTCTATTTGTTGGTCTTTGAAATAAGCACTTTGTTTCTTGATTGCTTGCAAGGCCTCGGTGCTTAGTAGACGAATGGTGGAGTGGTCCTTGAGTTCGGTTTTACTGATAAATTTTAACCATAGGGGAAGGCTTGGACGAGGGCCTCTCCATTGAATTTTCGGTCTCTTCTGCAAGAAGTACAGTGGCCAAACAAGAATGTCGTACAAAATTCCGCCCATAACATAGGGCGTATCGGTGCTGTCTTAGGAGTCCTAAATACTGGTGGGGGTTACTTGTGAAAGGGGCAAGTCTTTCCTATTTCCAGGAATTATTGAGCAAGATAAGTCTTTGCCTCTCACTAGTATCTAGCTTTTTAAAGAAGCTCATTCCTGACTTTTTAGGTACTGGTAAGAAGTGATTATCATCTAATACAGTCCCATCCATGTCTCTGGTACCAGCGACGTTGATCTGGCCATCGCTTGAGCCTGGAGTGAGTAAGGATTGCTGTTGGAGTTTCGAAAACTGGAAAGGATCCATTTTCTGAACCCCGGCATCGATTCCATTTAAGTCCGAGCTTATTGTGGACACAAACTGACTTCCTGGGAAAACACTGAGGAGTTTCTTATTAACTTTATTGAGAACGTCGACCTTGCCACTGAGTAAGGCAATTTGAGTAGTGTGTTCCATTTTTTTGTTCTTATTGGCATTAATTAAGAACTCTGTTCCTCGAACGGCCATTGAGACGGTTCGGGTCTCGACTGCAATATCACCTTTCTTTAATTTAACAGGCATCGCCCCACGTAGTTTTCCATGAATTAATTTATAGATGGCCTGGCGGTCCCACTTAGTTTTCATTTTAAAAGTTTCGACAGTGAAAATCGAGTTTGGGCCTAGGGTAAAAAGAGTTTCATCGATCATTTTAATGCGAGCGATAGAGGCGGCCTCTGTTTTTACTCTTTGCCCTTGGAAAAGTGGCGTTCCTTTTTTTACTGTAATTCTATTTTTCCCATTCTTATTTAAGAGAAAGGCCTTTCCTTTTAAAAAGACAATTTGACCGATCGGCTTTGGGGTAGAGGCAAAGGCCAGGGGAGTGATAAAAAGTAGTAGCAGAGTCTTGATTATTAAATTTTTCATAAGTTCGGACATTATAGGGGAAGATATCTGACAATTGATGCCGCAAGGGGTTAAAAACGCCAGTTTAAATGGATTATCTTAGGAGATAATGAACTGTTTGAGCGCCCGCATATATTGCCGTGGAGCTTCATACTGGGGAGCGTGGCCAGTTTTCTTAAGTAGTCCCAGTTGGCCTTCAGAAAATAGTGGGGTCGCCCTTTTGGCCACTTCTGCCGGAAAGAGGCTATCGTTTTCTCCCCAAAGAAGTAGGGTTGGGCAGCGAATTTCGCAAACTTTATTATTAAAAGTGAACAGTTCTATTTCCTCTTTTTGTTCTAAAGACTCAAGTCGATTGGTGAGGTCTCCTACCATTTTTCCATACCATTCTCGCTTACTATTAATATGGTGGTAGAGAAAATTAAAAACGACTTTGGGTATATAGGGAACTTTGAAAAATACCCTATTAAGTAAATTCCGATAATCTTCTTTTGTTTCTATATCAAAAATATTTTTGCCTGCAGCAAATTCATGAAAGACAGAGGGGATATCACGATAGAAAAAGCCTGCTGAATCAAGCAGTACTAATTTTTTTACCTGAGTTGGATAGGCAAGAGTAAAGGCCATTGAGATTGCGCCCCCCATAGAGTTTCCAATCAATGTAAATGCATCTAACTGTAAGCTTTCAAAAAATTTACCAAGGAGAGTCACCATATGTTGCATATTATAGTAGGCTTGGGAGTCTTCTGGGTTTTCTCCAAAGCCAGGCATATCGGGAACAATCAAGTAGTAATCTTTTACCAATGGGAAGGAGGAGAGCAGGTAGCCGTCTTTGCTGTCACCGAAACCGTGAAAAAAAACCAGTGGAGGATTTTTGGGGTCTCCCAATTCAAGGTAGTGAATCCCCTCTAATTCTTTTTTCCGGGCACCGAGAAGTTTCCTCTGCAATTGATTAGAGCCATTATAGAGAGTTTTTCCCAATAAGAACTGGGCCTTTTCGATTGGGTTTATACCGACAGGGAGAGAAGAACTCTTAGTAGTGGTCATGTCTTTTTTCCTTTATATTTAGCGATATTTTACCAGAAGCTGACACTATCTTAACACATTTTAATAGCTAATTCGGTTTAATAGAATTGCAAGGTTAGCGAGATCAATTGAATGAGCTCGTTCTGATTACGGAGGTGGTACTTGAAGCTTATATACTCTTTTGGGATTTTCTGCATATCTTTTCAATTTCTTAGTCTCTCTCACGCCATGAAACCGCTAGACTCCGGTTTAGCTAGTGACCTTGCTTTTTATTCCCAAGAGTTAGAAGTCTCTTCAAGTGCACCTGCCAAAGAAATATTCCATGGAATAGCCAGGGAGGCGGTAGAGGCCTCTCTGGTCCATGGGTTATTTTTTAAAAATGACCGCTTTGTCTTCTGCCAAAGGGAACCTCATTCTTATGCTCACAAGGCCTTTTATAAATGTTCGGTTTATCTAAAGATGAACGGACTTGGAGAGTTAAGTAATTATGAAACCGATTCTGATTATGGAAAAGGGGATACTGTCGAGGCGATAATCACAAAACCAGTAAAAGGAATTGGGAATCTAGTCCCCACGATTTCAGGCCTCAAGATTGAAGTTACAGGTGACCTGGCCAATTTTCTCTATAAAAAAATGAGCAAAATTTATGTCGATTATGACGAGTCTGAAGATTCAATTGTTGAAGTTAAAAGAGGAGTTAATATATTTTGTGCCAAGATTAGCTCAAAAGAAAAGCAGGGGACGATCCAAAAAGTGGAGACCAAATGCTCGGTAAATATAAAATTGAATGGAGATCAAAAAGCAAGAGAGAATTATCCTGAACTTAGTGAGACAACGCCGGATAACTCTTATATTTCCAAAAAAACTTATTGATCCAAGATAGAGGAGGTTTCTTCAAGAGGCCTTCAATTTTTAATTGGCCTTTGCGATAGCGTTGATGGGAAAGCATAATTTTTACTTTAGCATTCTCAAATTGCCTCAACATTTTGATAAATTCTGGATTAGTATGGAGCTCACGATTGTCTTTGCAGGACTCGAGAAGAGTGGCCAAGGCCTTGCCAAGCGCTAATTCTCCCTCCTGTAGTTTTGCAATATGTGTTTGCGAAAGTTCTAAGTCTCCCCGTGAATTCTTATGGGCCCGAATGCGGGAACTAACTAAAAGTGAGACTCCCTCTTCGATTGAGATCGTTCTTTCGTTATCAATTTTACGAATGAGATTATTTAAATGAGGAATGAGGTCGGATCTTTCCCGGTAGGAAACGAGTATCTCTCTCCAGCCATTATTAATATCGATCCGGGTAGGCTCAATCTCTTGGTAACCACAGGATGAAAGACTAAGGACAATTACAAGTAAAATTGACTTAATGTTGTTCATACAATTATTTTAAAGGAGACTGGTGCCTAGAGGCAATCAATTTTACCATTTCTATGAATTTTAACCATACCTTCATCTTCTAGCATTGAGGCCTCATCACGGTAATCGGCCCTTTGAAATTTAACTTCTTTTTCAAAGTCATCGACCTCTTTCGAAAGTGGTTTTAAAGTATCAAGAACTGAGATTACTTGGCCTATATAATTTTTCTTATCTTGAATGAGCTTAATTTTATAAAATTGGACTAGTGACATTACAATTGCCAAAGCAAAGGTTCCGTTAACTATTTTTCTTAATAGTTTTTTCTTGGATTCAGAAGCGATCCAATTGGAAATCATTTTTTGACCTTTTTGACTTTTATAGAGCCGGTTTATGAAATAGATACCCACCATGGTGGTTCCAACGCCTCCAGAGGAGCGCAGGCCTATCGACCACTGTTCATCTAATAGCTCTACTGTTTGCTTGGTTAACTCTTCACGATATTCTTCGATTTCACTGCGGTCATTTTTATCTAATAACTTAGTATCGACTTCTTTTGCCGCCTCAAGGAACTTATGCGCCGCTAGTTGGTCGGCCGCTAAATTTCGCATGGATTGAAGCTTTGCTTCTTGTTTATCAAGCTGCTTTTTCATGATCTTAAGAGCTATGCAGTCGTCATTAGCAAGCAGTGTTAGGGGGGATAAGAGGCCTATTAAAAGCGCCATAATTGTCAGTAGAGAGGTGGGTTTTTTGATTATCATGCTTAGATATAAGCAAGAAGCTTGCCATTTAAAGCGCGCTAAAGGTCTAAAAAGAGGCTTGCATAAACAAAAAAGCTCTTTTATTCCAGTAACTTGTCTACTTTCTAGTCGAAAAAAAGACTAAATTCCAAGGCCCTTGTAGCCGACAGGAAGGGTATGGTATTTCGCCAAAAACTGATATTCATGGGCCTCTTTTCACTACTATTTCTAAGTAGTCTGGGCCTGCGTAATACAAACTTCGAAGCTAGGGGCAATCGTTCACCAGCTTCTGAGCTCAAATCTTGTTTTGGCCTTATGCAATTGTTTATATCCAAAAAAACACCACAAAGCGGAATCTGGAAACGCTTTAAGAACTATGTCTTTAAAGGCAAGCGACCGCTAGATATGCAGCAATTTAGGAACTTAAAAGAAAGGTATATTAGAGAAATCTCAGAATTAGGCTACGACAATGTAGAAGTCGAAAAAACTCCCGAGGGGATACTGGCCTTTATCGAGGCCTTGAATTCTAAAAACCAATTGAAAGGGAGCCGCACAATTAGTGATAACTTACCCAAACTCAATTTCTTTAAAAGACGAAAACTCTATAATACGATTGATCTTCTAAAGGGAGAAAAACCACCTCTCTTTCAGTCGATGGATGATCTTTTGTCTGACCTCTACCTGTCAACCAAAGCACAGGGCTTTGGTCTGCGAGAATTATTGCCTTGGCAAGGTGCTCACAGGAAGGCCTTGACTCAAATTGTTCAAGAAGACTTGGCCCATAAAGGGCTTACTCATGTTTTTGAGAAATATCGTTTGCTAGAGGAAACCCCAGGCTTTTTACGAAAATTTATTCACTCAAAGAAGGGAACTTTTTTGGCGACAGGTGTTTTTAATATCCCTATGGCCTTCGGTATTCCTTTTCCACTTCATCTACCAAAATTTAAAGGAATTCACCTGCCAGAAGATATGGCCAGGGAGCTCTTGATGCGAGGGTTAACTGAGGAGATGATGATTAGAGTTGATAAGCATATAACCAAAACTCTTTATGAAGGGCTGCAGCCTAGTATGACGAAGCAATTGCGCTATCGGGTCATTCGAAATTATTACATGATGGGGGCCAGCGCTGTACTGACCTTTATTATGGTTAGAGAGTATTACCTTTTAAATGAAGCGACTGGAGAAGAGCTAGAAGTTATAGAAGATTTGGCAGATGAGATGGCGGAGAAAGTTGCCGATATCAATACCCTGCAGGAAGGTCATTTTCAAATCTTTGAAGATGGCAAAGACCCGGCGGTCGCCCTTTCTGAAAGAAAATGCTTTGAGATAAAAGATTGTTTATTAGACTTTAAAGAAGAGATTGGAAAAATCCCGGTCAAGGGAGAGCGTTTTTACAACGTTTGCAAAAAGAATATGGACCCAGAAGACCTCTGCAAAGAATATTAATGACTTAATTCATAGGGGTGCCTCCGAGCGTGGAGACACCGTTTCATACCGCCTAGGGGCGGTAGCAGAGAGGTGCTAGCTTGCGCTTACATTGAACCCTGGTCAACAGTGCTAAAAAGCACCGAGACGCGTGTTTTTGTACGCAGCGGCGATTCCAATGAGGTCCCACAACACAGGCCTGTCTTAAAAGACGGGCACAAGTCGGACGATCAAAATGCACAAGACACCTTGTGAGGTTTTGACGGACACATTGGAGATCAGTTCCTGCCTTTGCAGCCGGCGATGACAGGCTTAGGGCGAGGAATAGCAAGCTTAGAATAGACAAAGCTTTCATAATCACTCCTTTTAAAAGGGTTAATAAAACCTGACATTCTTCCTAAATGACGAGATATTAGAGTGACGAAGCATCCTTCGAAATCGTTTCAAAAAAAAATTGGAATGTAATTTTTTTAGAACTTCTCAAGTGGGATGAAAAGCCCAGGAAAAGAGTTATCGAGTATATTTTCAATAGGCAGGTCATTTTCGACATTTTTGTATTTGGCGAAGGTTCCTTCTAAGTTGACCGCACCAATTTCCGAAATAACCAAATTGGTGTCTTCATTTTTAAATTCGCCCCACATCCGTTCAAAGTTGGCCTTGCCGCGGATAATTTGGCTTTGATCGGTAGCGCCTGGGCGGGTACCATCGACAATTATGCCGTGATCATCAGCATTTACGTTTCCTATAAAGTACCAGGTTTCAGAGATAAACTCAGGCTCATCCCTGTCTCTACAGAGGTGTAGTTTTCTTTTGGTATTTTTTCGACTTTCAAATACGACACATTTTCTTACCTGCGCCGAAAATTCTAGAGTGAGGGCATTATAATCAAGGTCGACTTTTTCTAATTGAGTATAGTTACGGTCAAAGTAGGCCTCAGTTTTTACGGTACTGTGAGTTGAAAAGGTATCACTTTGCCATGAAGCGCCTTCAGTATATCCAATAAAATATGGGCCAGGGAATTCGAGGCCATAGCTGACCTTTTTTTCTGTTGCGGCCCTTTGACCGTGGCCATCACTATCCCAAGTGTAGTCACCGTGGGCAGCGAAGAAGGCCTTTCCTCGGTGTACCTTACCAATTTGAGGGATCGATTTTTTGAAGTTACCGATGCTAAAGCTATCGATAATCTTACGATCCTTATCGCGAATACGTTTTTTCGAACGAATTCTTTGTATATGTGTAATTGGCGTAAATTTCATAAAGTCTTTAGGTGATTTTAAACACGATTGAAAGGCCTCTCCACCTTGATGGGATTCTCCTGCTCTGGTGGTTCTTGGTAATGGGTGGAAGTGGCGGCAAATCTTCTTTAGACGAGAATTCGCGATCTTCTGGCTTCCATTAGTCATCAGCTCTAGGTCTTCGTAATTTAACTTCTGATACCATTTATCAAAATTATAATTGCTTCTTTTTTCCCATTTACCGTCAATAGGGGGAAGTTTATTGATTTCTTCTAAATTGGAAGAGATGGCCGACTTCATTTTCTTTGAGTCGGGTCCATTCTTAAAATAATCCTGGTACTTTTCAAGTGCGCTAATCTCAACCACGGCCATTTTAATCGCCTTACTTTTGATTAATTTAGATGCTTTCGCAAGAAAACCTTCAGGAATAGAGTTGTCGTAAAGAGAGCTATGCAATGTCGCTTTTTTAGAATTTCCAAAAAAAGGCAGCACTTGGGTGACAGGTCTTAACAAAGAATTTGTATCTTTTGGTTTTAAAGTTAGAATCATTAAATTTTTATAAGACAGTAGGTAAGAATCAGAAATCATCATAGGCAATTCGATGTCAGTTTGGACCAATCCACTCGGGCCAATCTCAACTTCTACTTCAGCGGCGCTGAAAAAATTAAAATTTTCTAAATTAGGGGTCAGGTAGTTAATTTCTCCTGACTTAGGAGAAGCAATCATAACGCTGAGGTTGTATTTACCAAAAGTTAATTTATCGGTATCTGCTTCATCTTTATAAGATGAAAAGATTTCTATTTTTGGGCCAAATGAGATTTGGTACTTCTTTTTAAAAGATAGGTGCAGGTATTCGTTTAATCTAAACGAATCATAATTAATACCTTCTTTGGAATATTCAACAGAATCAAAATGTATTCTAGGAGCAGGTCCATTTATTTTAGCAGGTTCTTTTTCAAATTTTAGATCATAGCCGAAATCTGCAGGGTTCCATGGATTGATAACTACCGTCCTGGCCTTTTGAATTCCTTTATAAGGGGCGGTCAAAGCGGTAATTTTAATCTTAAAAGGAATAAAATGCTCTCTATCGTAGCGGTCAAAAGGAATATGCGCGTATGAATCAAAGCAACCTGCATTATCTACAGGATAACTTCTCTTCTCTGTCACTTGATCAGAGAGCCCATTTCCTAATTCAATATCAATTTTGAATTTAGAGTTTTGAATAGGTGAGTTACCATCGGCGCTTAGCGGGTCTATCAGGCATAATTTAAATTTTGCCCGCACTGTTTTTTTAGAGGATTGATTATAATTGGCACTGACTATTGAACCACGGTTCAATTCAACCTTTTTAACGGCATAACCAAAATGACTTTCTTCGGAGGGTTCTTCAAGATCTGTCTCTACTACCTCTTCTGCAATTTCAGTATTTAAGTCCTCAGGAAGAGGATTCTCTTCTTTTTCGTCAGTTAACTTTAATGGCTCAGCTTCTTTAGTAGGCGCTTCGATGAGGGTATTAGCTGGCACATCGTCTATCAGGTCTTTGACCAATGGATTTGTAATTGAATCGATGACAAGTAAAACCTCTACCGGTCCTAGAGAAAGTGGGGCATTAATTGGAGTTAGCCTTACCGCCACCTCTAATAGCGCGGCATTGACTTGTTTAACATGGTTGGGAATTAGGAATCTAAAAGTACCTGGAATATGTCCATTACTTCCCTTCAAGTCTTTTAAACTAGCACTCGAGATCAATACCTTCTCTCTTCCAGGTAGTTTTTGGTACAAACTTAAATCAAGGTGGTACCTACCGACTTGAATAGGAGTCTGCAGTACTTCCGAATTGAGTCCAAGTCGCTTAAAGGAAGTTGTCAGGTCTACTCTATAATGTAAAAATTGTTTCTGCTCACTGGCCAATTGTTCCTTCTTAAGAAAGGTTATGACTGCCGAATTGAGTGTCAGGTTTTGTTCTTCGGTTCTTGATTTTTCAGTATAATAATCATCATTTATAGATTTTTCTTCGGCCCAATTTTTCTCAGGATCCTCTACTACTCCAGCGGTACTTTCAAGCCAAGGATTGATACCAATTTTAAAACCTACTTGACCTTGGAAGTTGCCTAGGCCTTCTAGTGTATAGTGGACTAGGTAAAATTTTTCTGGTGAAAGGTAGTTAAACTCTAATTGTTCTTTCCACTCTAGGCAGCCATTGGCGTCGGATTGGATAACTTGTTTTGATAAGCTCGAAGTAATTTGAAATTTTTCACCAAGTATAGGAAGACCCCTAAAAACCGAATCTTTCAAACAAGTCTGTAGTGTCACTGCAGCGAGATTTTTTATTTCTCGCCAGTCTTTTGAAATGCCATCTGACTTTAAAGTCATATTAAGTGCGGATACCCTGTCTATCTGAAAGGCGGCAGTTGAATTGTCGTCATTAACATCTTCGACGTTATTGGAACAGGCCACCAAGAGGGCGGCTAATGCTATAAGCAGAATGTAGTTTCGTTTTAGGATTATAGTCACCATCAAATTAAAAGTGTTG
>JABGVH010000150.1 GCA_018646195.1 Halobacteriovoraceae bacterium | reverse complement strand
ACTAAGATACTTCCGATGATCGCCGCATAACGGGCCTTGATAATCGAATCTTCTCCAAGTGAGGGACCGACTGTCCGCTGCTCAAGAAAATCCAATTGAACCGGAAGAGCACCAGCTCGTAGCACTAAGGCCAAGTCGCGGGCCTCTTTTAAGACTCTATTAAAGCCTCCCGAACCGAGTGTAATTTGTGCCCGGCCGCCACCAATTTTAGTTTGGATAACAGGAGCGCTGTAGACGTTGCCATCAAGTACGATCGCCATTCGCTTGCCGACGTTCTCACCGGTCAATTGCTCAAATAGTTTGGCACCTGCCGATTTAAAGGTCAGTGATACATAGGGCTCATTTTTTTGCTGATCAATTTGGACTCTAGCGTCTTGTAACCCATCACCGCTAAGCTTAGAGACACTCTCTACCAGGTAAGGAATTTTTGATTCCAATTCATTGGTAAGCTTGCTGACTTTCTTTTCAAAGGCCAGTTGAAAACCTTTCGGTAGCTCTTTTGCCAGGTGATCGTTCATGTCCGTTAGGTAATCTGAAAAGCGCTGGCCTTTCTTATAGACGATGCCCGCTGCTTCAGCTTTTTTAACCCAGCCGTTAAGTGTGGCGGCGCCGATATTATCGTTGACGATATTAAAGGATAACTTGGCGGTCTTACCAATTAGCTCTTTGGCGCGGTCAATGTCTTTGACCCCTGGAAGCTGAATAATAATCCGATCGTTGCCCTGAGAAATAATCTCTGGCTCAGTCACTCCAAACTCATCAATTCTATTTCGAATAACTTCAATAGACTTGCTGACGGCTTGGGTTTCAATTTCTGTTTTATTAACTTTAGAAAGCCCGTATTGAATTTTATTGCCACCTTCATTAGTCAGTCTTAGGTAACTGCCAAAAAAGCTTCTTACTTTTTCTTTGGCCTTTTCTAAATCGGTTTCGCTCTGAAGTAGAATTTCCGTTCGAGGATCGTCCGCCAGGGTCTTATCAATAGAGCCGACTTCATTTTTAATTCCCTCATCAGTTAAGATATCGGAAATTTTTCGACCGTAGTTCTTGGCCTCATCGAGATAGACTCGATTGAAGTCAATTCCTAAAATCATATAGAGACCGCCTTGCAGGTCGAGTCCTAAATTAATTTTTGATTTAAAAGGGAAGGATGTTTCCTCATTAAAGTTCAGGGCGGTTGGAATCACCATTAAGGCCGAGATAGACGCCACAACTAAAAGGAATACGAACCGATACCACCAGCTTCTTTTCATTTAAATAACTCCTGGAGAGCTTGATAAGGGGGTTAATTGGCCAATTATACTGGAATACAGGGCACTTAGACTAGCTTAAATCTTTCTTTTCTTCTTCAACTTCAGCATCGGGCAGGTCGGCTATTTTGTGGGCCGCTTCATCCAGCCCTTCTTCTTCGGTTTTAACTTGATTCATTAGGTCGTCTTTGGCCCTTTGAAATTCCCGAAAGCCTTTGCCTAAGCCCTTTGCGAGCTCAGGCAACTTTTTGGGGCCGATGAAAATCAGGGCAATGATGCCAATAACGACAATCTCTGCTGCACCTAATCCAAACATCCACCCCTCCTATTATTTCTTATCTTTCTTTTCTTCAGTCTTTTCGAAAATCTTCTTCGCCATACCGCCAATTTGCGAGCGAAGAACTTTCAGTTTAACACCTTCAGAAACTTCAAGGGTAATAACTTTTTCAGTAATACCGTGAACAGTTCCGAGAAGCCCAGACTTGGTGTAAATCTCATCTCCCTTTCCAAGAGCGCTCATCATCGCCTGCTCTTCTTGTAGTTTTTTCTTCTGAGGTTTGATCATAAGAAAATAGAAGATGAAAAAGATAATGATAAAAGGAGCAAAAGACATAATGGGATTAGGTTGTCCTGCGGCATCAGTCGCTTGCGCCATGGCCGGTGAAAAAATGAGATCGAGCATAAAAGTTCCTCTTATAATTGAGTCTGAGTTTAAACCCAGAGGTTTGATGAATAGGATTTATAGAATGAGTCATAAAATTCGTCAAACTTATCCTCTAAAATAGCGCTTCGCGCATTAGTCGTCATCTCTAAATAGAAATGCAAATTATGAAAACTGATCAATTGACCCGCCAAATACTCCCCTACTGAATAGAGATGGCGAATATAGGCGCGACTATAACGCGAGCAGACGCGGCAGGAGCAATGGGGATCTGGCGCCCCACTATCCGCCTTAAAGCGCTCTTTTTTAATATTCAACGGTCCATTGGTGGTTAGGAATTGGCCATTCCTAGCATTGCGGGTCGGCAGCACACAGTCGAACATGTCGAGGCCATTTTTAATGCCGTTTAAAATATCCAGCGGTTTGCCCACTCCCATTAAGTAGCGCGCCTTATCGACAGGCATTTTAGGCACAAAGTCCTGGCAAAATTCCTGCATCTCTTCGTTCTTCTCTCCGACAGAAAGTCCGCCTAGGGCATAACCAGAAAAATCGTATTCTTGCAGGCGCTCCATGCACTCCGCTCGCAGGTCCTGGTGCAGGCCACCTTGGATGATACCGAAAAGCTGTTGGTGCTCTTGTAACTCTACTTCGCGGCAGCGCTTGGCCCAGCGAAGAGTCAGCTCCATACTGGTGCGCAGTTCTTCTTTAGTCGCCGGCAGTGCCGGGCACTCATCAAAGGCCATGACGATATCGCTGCCGAGACTTTTTTGAATTTGCATCGACACTTCTGGCGAAATCATATGGCGGGAGCCATCAATATGACTTTGAAAAACCACTCCCTCTTCACTT
>JABGVH010000124.1 GCA_018646195.1 Halobacteriovoraceae bacterium | reverse complement strand
CTGGCAATTCGCCTTGGAATTGGGAGTCAACCTCAACCCTCTTAAAGTTAAAAATCTAGACAATGGTGCCAGCTCAACCTTTGGCCCAACTCCCATGCCACATATAAACTTCGCTGCCGTCAAACCCTCTACCTATAGAAGAAATTGGAGAATTGATCTCAGGCTCAAGAGTTTAGATGCCGACCGCGGAGAACTGGACCGCTCTAGAGAAGCTAATAATAGCGCCTTCGAAGACCAAGATTTTGGCGCCGGTATCGGCTTTGGTTTAGAATACAAATTGGCCCACGACCTCTTAATTCGCGCCATGGGTTTTGCCGAGCACGAGCTGCTAATAGTTCAAACCATCGACAATTTCCTCGTCGCCCGGGCAGTTATCAGGCGAGTCTTTGCACCGAAACTTGAATTTAGTTTTGATATGCCTCTTAGCAAAAACTATATGGCCAATGCCGGTTATAAGAGCATCTTTAGCGGCTCCGAAAAAACCGCCTCATTCTCTTCAGGCAGCGGGGCTTGGCTGGCACTTACCAGGGATTTCCGCAATGCTAAGAATGAAAAAAGCTGGTACCTGCGTGCCAAGTTTGACCATACCGAGCTAGATACTCAAAACGTCATCCACACCAATAATGAATTGGCACTGACCTACGGGAAGAGGTTTTAAATGAAAGCAATTCTCTATCTTAGTCTGCTCTTTTTAACAGTCAGCTGTTTTGAAACTGAAGTCGATGGCAATTCCTTTCAAAATGCCAATGGCGTAGTGGGAACCCTGCGGGTGACCATTAATAATGCCGACGTTCCCAGTATCACTGAATACCACGACCGCTTTGGCAACGACGTCGGGGCGACCCCCACTGGCAACAACCCAGTGATTATTCCGATCAATGGCTGTATTACTAAATACACCATTGATATGAGCGAAGACCCCTCGGCCGGTGGCTGCACCGCTACCGCCGGCTATAATATCAATGGCACCGATGTCGGGGCGATTGTCAGTATTTCTGCTTCAGCTCCTCGTGCCAGCGGCATCGACAGTCAGGCGGTTTTTAAAAATGACGCCCTCTTTATCCGCTTTATTTGTAACGCCGGAAGTTCAGGCCCGATAAGAGCGGATGTAGAAATTGAACTTTCAGTCTGTAATTAAAATGAATTTAAGTACCGCCCTTATTTTTTCACTTAGCCTACTCAGTCTCAATGCGTGTTTTGAAACTGAGATCGATGGCAATTCTTTTCAAAATAAAAATGGCGTCATCGGGGTTCTCAAGATTAGGGCAACTCATCCAGCGCTTCCTAGTGGGATCAACTACTGGGATTCTGTTGGGGGCTATCAAGGAATTGTCGCTCCTCCTCCTGGACAAGGCGCCATCATTCCAGTGGATGGCTGCATCACCAAAGTTTCGGTCGATGCCACTGCCGGTACCGCCGAGGGCTGCACCACCCGCACCGCTGGCTATAATCTCAATGGCACCGATACCGGCCCGGTAACCGCCGGGATTACCGCCGGTAATAAGACCGTTTCTTTTAGTGACAACCAAAGAGTCTTTAAAAATGATGTGCTCTTCGTGCGCTGGGATTGTGGCGCGGGGCCTGGTGGCGTTGCCGACGCCTTCTTTGAAATTGAGCTCTCTACCTGCAACTAAGCGAGGTATACTTTTGAAACTTCTTTTTTCTATTCTACTCACTATTTCTCTTTTGACACCAGTCTACTCGCAAGAGCTGAGCGATGCTGAGTTTGAAAAAAGAATTGCTGAAATTGAAGGTGAGCAAAGTAAACGCCTACCGGTAATAAATGAAGAATCTATTCTGCAGCGACCGCTAGGCCCAAGCATCAAAACTTTTTTCTACCTGGCCCCCGGCGGTAAAGGCCTGGCCGAAATCTTAAAAGAAAAAATTGGCTTCCCCGACGAGGTTCTCTATGGCGATGGCTATCTGGATAAAATTACTAGTTGGAATCGTGGAATCAGTGACCTTAAAAATGTACCGATGGGGACTCGAATTTATATCGAGCACCCCTACGATATGCAAATCAGCTTAAAAGCAAAAGAGCATATTGATTCTAAAAAATTAAATGCCTACCGTCGCAAGTTTAAAAGACTAGTCAAGGCAAGGCTAAAGAAGAAAAGAGAAAATGAAAAACATTGGAATATTAGTTCACATTTTGGACTTATAAATATTACT
>JABGVH010000182.1 GCA_018646195.1 Halobacteriovoraceae bacterium | reverse complement strand
TGAAGGCCAGGACGGAAACTCTATGGTCACAGTGCTTAGGCATGAATGGGCAGCTTCCGCCCATAAAGGACAAATGGGTCAAGTCCCACGCTCTTCTCTCTTACTAGATTTTGCCAGCTTTGAGAGGTATTTCTATCTCTGTAACGTTGCGACGGCAGTTGTCGATGGTCTACTATGGCAAAGTAGAGTTGTGACTTATCTCTTTGACGTTAAAAAAGAGACTGAGGATCAACTTCTCTCGCTTATTCCTGAAAAGTATAGACGAGAAATTAGACAGAATTTAGTTCAAGGTTTAAATGTCGACAAGGAATTTGGGGCGCGCTTTGCACTTCCCTATAATAAAGATAGTGACCGGATACAAGTTAACCCTAAAAGGCCTTACAAGAGTTTCATCAAAAGCCTTCTCTCTATTCATTTTTCACCTGATGTAATAGGGAAAAACAGTCATATCTTAAAACACCCAGAGACTCTCAAAGATGATTCTCTTACTACCCTTGAAAATCTCAGTACCTTAAATGGCTTTCCAGCTTACATCCCGAACGTGTCATATCTACGTGTCGAAGATAAGAATAATCAATTTAGCTATTACACTTTAACCGCCAATAGATACTTCAAAAGCCGGAATAAATTAAGCATTGTTACGGATAATATTGAGTACGAGAAAAGCCAAAGAATGCCATTGAGAGACAGACTAGAGGTATTCAAGGGCATAATCGTAAATTATCCTGAGAAAATTTACACTATTAAGTTTAACCAGCTGCATACATTTCTACTGGAGCTCTTTCGGATTAATTCCAGAAGTGACTTTCTAAGGTTTAATAGTACTTTTGGGGTAGATCAGAAGGCCACAAACTTTTGGAATGTTATTGATGACCTCAACTCAGAATTTATTTCAAGTAATCCAATTTCTGGAGGCATAATTGATCTTCATAAGTACGGCAGTAAAGATACAGAAGAACCAATCTAGCGATGGGTTCTTATTGAGCTTTGCTTTTAATATGTACAATCCATTTTTCTCGAATTGAATCGATATCTTCTCCATACAGATTTTGATAATCCTCAGGCGATCCACCCGAGCCATAGAGTTTCATGAATTTTTGCATGCCCCCTCTCTCTTCTACTAGATACTTAATAAAGGAATGAGAGGCGTGATAAAAGCTTTTACGGTACCTTTTTTTATAAACAACTACATTGCCGGGCCTTAATCCAATAGGATCTCTATTTATATTTAGGTAACAATTTTCATGGGGAACCTTGTCGTCATCATCTAAAACAAATCGGGCCAGGTAATTAGAGCCAATTGTGCTTAGTATATTTACAGGTCGGCAATCTTTCTTAACATAACTGGGAATTACTCTATTTTCTTCTTCAAAACGCTTGATTAACCCGAGGGCCTCTTGATCTGCATTTTTTACGCTATCTCTGGCGTTAATTCCCACCGCCAGCTCTGGCTGAATTTTATACTGAATATATTCCGGCAACCCTTCACTTAAAGATTCCGAGTCCATCTGGTTCAGAGTTAAAAGATGGGTGAACTCATGAATAGTAGGATCGCCCTGAGTTTTGGCAAAGGCCACCGCTAAACCTTTTGTCCCTTTTGTTAAACCCTGGGCGTTTCCAAATGAGAGCGGGCTTTTTGAAAGGTCTTTGCCATAGAGATAAAGTGTTAAACCAGGAGGTGCTTTTTTAGCGCCGATTAACTCCATCGCTTCTTTTAAATTTTCAGTTAAGTTTTGACAAAATTGGGCCAATTCTTTTTCGGTCAAATAGCCTTCTTCAACCACAATATTAATCTTGCCTACTAGCGGCCCGCTAATGGTGTAATGGTTACCTTGCGAAATTAACTTTCGAGTAAATTTGTCCCAGAACTCTTCAACACTGCTTTGTGGATCAATGCCTACAGG
The DNA here is from genome assembly GCA_018646195.1 of Halobacteriovoraceae bacterium. Lineage (GTDB taxonomy): Bacteria > Bdellovibrionota > Bacteriovoracia > Bacteriovoracales > Bacteriovoracaceae > JABGVH01. The sequence continues at coordinate 940 of JABGVH010000182.1, read as the reverse complement.
TGAGACCTCGCCAAAGCAGGTTCTAGCGCATTTATTGATTAATTTTTCAGGGGCACCTAGGCATCTTTTTAATTCTCTCTTGGCCATCAAGGCCTCGAACACTTTGATCTCCTTGCCAAGCATTCCCATAGTGCAACGGGGCTGCTCGGAAATTTCTTCAGATGCTACGTTGCCAGCTGCTAGCAGGAGACCTGAAATCATTAAGAAATAGCGGATTCTCATAGTGGCTTATCGGGTGGCCAGCAGGATCCTTAAAGAAGCTCGCTAACCCACTGATTTCATTTTTCTTTATTAGCTAGCTTGGCAATAGACGATCAATAGAGGTGTTTTAGAGTTTTGAGACTTGAGGATGTCTGAAATCCTCTGAATATAGGAACCGCCATTTTTTCCCATGGCGATAAGCCCATAGGGACTTTTATCGGCATTGCGAGGAATGACATTTTCAACCGCGCCCAGACAGGCCTCGGTCTTAATGGTTATATTTGGATTAGTACCAAGATTGGTAAGCCGCTCTTTTTCGGCCAGCAGCTTTTGGTTAATTTGCCTTTTTAAGTTATCGTTGGCGCTAATAATTTGGCTGCCATCGACATGGGGAACCAGGTAGGCATTCAAAAGTGTTATTACAATGGGGGTTTGAGTATCCTTAAAAAAATCGAGGATATAATCCGCAGCATGAGTCGAGGCGGGAGAGAAATCAGTGGGTATCAGTATACTTTTCACCTTCTCATTCTACGGGATAAAAAAGGCTTACCAATATGACCTGTGAATAAGTCAAAACTGATCTAAATCAGTTTAAAATTCTTAAGCTGGCGAGTAGTTAATAGCGGACCTCTTTTAAGCCCTTTACGTCCAATATGATAATTTTTCGCCTATTAATTTCGATTAACCCATCTTCCTTTAGGTCCCCAAGGCAACGAATGAGGGTTTCAGTGGCAGTACC
>JABGVH010000176.1 GCA_018646195.1 Halobacteriovoraceae bacterium | reverse complement strand
GTTACGGCCCCCCTACATGGTTTTGAAAATGGCCTGGATTATTATGCGAAGTCGAGTTCTAAACAATTTATACCTGCTATTAAAATCCCAACTTTATTAGTGAATGCAAAAAATGATCCCTTCCTTGGCGAAAAATGTTACCCGCTTGAGGAGGCCAGTAAAAATCCATTTTTTACTTTGGAAATTCCTCAAGCTGGTGGACATGTAGGTTTTTTTACTCCTTTTGTTAAGGGTGAATTATGGTCCGAACGTCGTGCCTTAGAATTTATCCAGAGAGAATTCTAAGTTCACTGGTGTGGCTTGGCGACCTCACCATCCTCGGGTGTTCCATATTCATTCTAATTTGATTGGCCATTTCACGGGCCTTCATTCCATCCATTAGGTGTTTATCTTCCAGTCGTATTTTCTTCCAAGGAAGTTCTCCCCAATCGCCATCTCGCTTGTAGCGAGGAATTAAGTGCCAATGAACATGGGGATCACTATTTCCTAAGCAGGAATAATTCATTTTATCCGGCATAAAAGTTTTTTCGATGGCCTGGCCGGCCACCCTGAGCTCTTCCATTAGCCCTAGAAACATTTTTTCAGGTAGCTGGTGAAGTTCTGTTACGTGCTCTTTTAAAAGCAGCAGTGAATATCCCCGATAGAGTTGATGGTCTCCCACCACGAAGTATGAATTCTCAAACTCCTCTATCAGGTATGGGTTATCGCCTTTTTTGGCGAGCTCTATTCTGTTACAAATCGTGCAGTCTTCCATAAGTAATCCTCCTAAATTTGATTTCGTTTTTAGTTGGTAGCGTTCGTCGCTTCCGTTAAATGAAATTTAGCAGGATATAAAAACTGGCTTGTCAGAACTTTGTTAAGTTCGTGTCAAATCATCAATTTCAGTAGCTTAGAGAGGTTTTAGGCTGTAATTAATTTAGGTTCTTATGACTGAACGTAAATTCTTTTGAAGTTGGCGCTTTCTTATTCGCACCATTTTAGGTGTGACTTCGACCCATTCGTCGTCGTCAATCCAGTCCATCGCCCATTCTAAGGTCCGTGGTTGGATTGGGGGAAGGATAATATTGACGTCTTTGCCGGCAGTTCGCATCGAGCTTAGGTGTTTCTCTCGGATGCAGTTGACGTTGGTATCATTAGTCTTTGTATGCTCACCTACAACTTGTCCCTCGTAAACTGGCTCTGTCGGCTTGATAAATTGCCTACCAGTAGGGAGAAGATTGAAGAGGGCATAGGGAGTAGACTTACCTGGTCGGTCAGCTACAATTGCTCCGTTAAAGCGGCTTAGCATATCTCCTGCATAAGTGCGGTACTCTAAAAACTGTGAAGACATTAGTCCTTCACCTTTTGTATCCGTTAGAAATTTTGAGCGATAACCAATCATACCTCGTGAGGGAATCTCAAAATCGAGTCGAGTCCGTGCATCGCCAATTGGGATGAGTCCCTGCATAACTCCTTTACGAGTAGAAAGTGCCTCTGTAACAGCGCCTACATCTCCGTTGGGTACATCCATAACTACAGTTTCAAAGGGTTCACATTTTTGTCCATCAACTGTTTTATAGACAACTTGTGGGCGAGCAACCATTAGCTCGTAACCTGATCTTCGGACTTGCTCGAAGACAATCGCCAGCTGTAATTCACCACGACCTTTTAATTCAAATTCTTTAGGGTCGGCGGTACTAGAATATTGAAGCGCTACATTTAAGCGGCAGGCATTTTCTAGAAATTCTTCGAGTTTACGACTTGTAAGATACTCGCCCTCTCGACCTGAGTTTGGAGAAGTGTTAACTGAGACGGTTACAGAGACTGTAGGAGGGTCTACTTCAATTCTCTCTAGGGGGGCGACATTATCTGTGGCGCAAATGCTGTCGCCAATCATGCCTTCATCTAGGCCTGAGAGGATTACAATTTCTCCTGCATCGGCGCTGGAAACTTCTATCATTCCAAGTTTATCAAAAATTTGAATATTACTAACCTTAAAATTCTTATTTTTACCATCCCGGTCACAATGGGTGTATTGAGCATGTTTTTTAACAGTGCCTCTTTGGATTCTGCCAATCACCTGAGAGCCAAGATAGCTATCATAAGTAAGGTTGGTAACTAATAGCTGAAGGTCGGTTCCTTTCGAAATTTTGGGGGCAGGATAGAAGTCACTAACCATAAAGTCCATTAAAGGAATGAAATTATCTCGGGCGTCTTCCATTTCATTCATGGCGTAGCCGTCTTTAGCAGAAGCGAAGAGAAATGGAATATTGAAATCATAGTCTTCAATACCCATAATTTCGGCCAGGTCTAAAAACAGCTCTTCGACTTCATCTATTACCTCAGAAATTCGCTCATCTGGTCGGTCAATTTTATTGATTAGGACACCTATTTTTAGGTTCTGCTCCATAGCTTTTGAAAGTACGAAACGTGTCTGGGGCAGCGGCCCTTCGGAGGCGTCAACTAGCAGTAGTATGCCGTCAACCATCATTAATGAACGCTCCACTTCCCCGCCAAAGTCGGCGTGTCCAGGGGTATCAAGTAAATTTATTTTGGTGTCTTTCCATTCAATGGCACAGTTTTTAGCAGTAATCGTAATGCCACGCTCGCGCTCAATTTCCCCAGAGTCCATGACCCTTTCTACAACTTCGTCACGGTCCCCGTAAGTACCTGCTTGTTGTAGCAGCCCGTCGACAAGAGTAGTTTTTCCGTGGTCCACGTGGGCCACGATGGCGATATTTTTGAGTTTCATATTAGTCCTTTCCAGGGGTTGTAACATAAAGATTACACGTTTGGGGAAGTTTCCTTGAGAATTCTCAACAAAAATATATATTCCGAGTACCTATTTTTGAACTTAAATGAGAGAGACTCCGATGAAAAAATTTGTCCTTCTAGGCCTTCTTGGCCTTTCACTTTATGCCAATGCCGCTCCCGAATTTGCTAGTGGAGTAACCAAAACAGGACTTGAATGGGAGGCCCGATTCAATCTTCCCGACTGCGCTCACGAAGGCCAAAAGAAAGGCGCCTGGTGCCTGGATAGGGACAAAAAAGCCGCCATCGCCAAATCAGGTGTTGAGGCCAAGCTCGAGAGTTGGATAAACAATCCCAGTGTAAAGGCAATCTATGCTGCCTACTTTTCTTTCTCTAATTTCAATATTTTAGATAAGCTTTGCAAGGCATCTAAGGCCGGCAAAAAAGTTCAAATTTACCTCGACTCTGGCTACTCGGACGCCACTTGGCTTACCGATAATAATAAAAAGTGTGGTGAGAAATTTAATATTAGCTTTCGCGGAGTAGGACCTTTTGGTACTCCTGGCGCCCATCTCCAGCATATGAAGATTTTCTTGGCCTCTCCCACTGAAGAGCTTCCACTTTTGACTGAGCTCTCGGCAACTGCAGCGGCAACTGTTCGCAATGGTAAAGTGCGATTTACTTCATCATCGGCCAATATGTCAGGATACGGAACTAATCTTCACTTTGAAAATTGGCTCTTCTTTACTGACCGAGGTGACAGCTACTTAGCGCAAAAGAATGCCTGTATCTTTAAGGCCTTTGGTGGCGAAAATAATCGTGAAGCCTTCACAACGACCTTTAAGGCCTGTGAAAGAAATATCAAGGCCCGTAAGAGTTACGACGTCCGTATGATGGTGGCGCCAACTACCATCAAGTACCAACACCCCTACATAAATGGAATGAAGTATATCTTAGAGAGAAAAACTAAAAAGAGTGTAAAGGTGGCGATACATAGGTTAACTACCAACTTAGTAACGCGGCTTTTTATTGATCGTATTAAGAGAAATGTTCCTGTCTCACTAGTTATGGATGACGATACTTATCTTTATTCAATCGATGCCGGTGGCTTCGATGTTACAGATAGCGACGCCAACAGCATGAAGAAAGTGCGAAATGCAGGTGGTGATGTCGCCTTCATTCAAACCAACGAAGAGGCCAAGCCTGGCAAAGGTCATCTCCACCACAATAAGTATATAATCGCCGATGATAAGTACCTTTTTCAAGGGGCCGGAAATTTCACGGGTAAAGCACTTAATATGGGTTGGGAGGATGGAAAAGGTTATATTCCAGCCTTTGGTAATTACGAACAATTTTATATTATAAAGGACGCCGGAATAGTGAAGGCCTACGTTAATGCCTTTGCTGAATTACGCGCCCGGGCATCAACTTCTAGCGAGCATCCTGTACAACAATAAGATGAGTAAGAAAAAACAAGCGGACCTTCGGGTTCTTCTACTACAGATTAGAGAGGACCCGGTTGTAACTAAAGAAGAGCAAGAGAGTTTTGCCCTTCACTCAGGATTGTCGCTTGCTCAATTTTCAATTCACAATACTTTTGATAATCCCGACTTTGGGCCAGAGATCCTTGAAGGTTTCGATGCCCTCTTTGTCGGAGGTGCCAGCAGTGCCTCTGTATTAAAACCAGATGAATATCCCTTTATTGATTCTTGTAAGAATTTGCTTTCTCATTGTGCAGAAAGTTCTTTTCCTACCTTTGCCTCTTGCTTTGGCTTCCAGGCGGCGGTACTTGCCTTCGGTGGTGAAATAATCAGAGATGAAGAGGTCTATGAGATGGGAACTGTTTCAATCTCTTTAACTGGTGCCGCAAGTACAGACCCGCTTTTTAAATACCTTAGCGGGGATTTCTATGCCATCTCAGTCCATAAAGAGAAGGCCATCAAGCTTCCTGAAAACTGTCTCTTGTTAGGAGAAACCGAGTTATGCTGCCAGGCCTTCCGGGTAATAGACAGGCCATTTTGGTGTTTTCAATTTCATCCCGAGCTGAATAGACCATGCTTGGTTGAGCGTCTTGGAGTCTATAAAGATCAGTACACAGACGGGGAGAACCAGTACCAAGAAGTTATCAATGCTCTTAAAGAAGTTCCCGAGTCAAACTCCTTAGTGAGGCTCTTTGTTGAAAAAATCTTGATATAGATTTTACAACTGGGGTTGCCAGACCTGCTCTGTATTTCTAGATTCACTTAACAAATTTATCGTACCCACACATTTCTTACTTTTGGAGGAGAGAGATGAAAACAATCAAGTCCCTATAAGTAGTCGCAACACTACTTCTTACAACAACTCAAGCATTTGCAGGAATCGATGCTGATCGCGCCGAAGCCCGTCAAAAACTAACCAAGATCTACAACAAGATTTCTAAAATGAGTGAAGCTCGTTATGTGAAAACTCTTGGTAAGATCGCAAAGATTGCCGCTAAATCTGACATGAAAGCCGAAGCTGCTCTTTTTTCTGGTCTTCAAACTCAGCCTGAATCTCAAGCTGAATTTGCTGCTCTTTTAAAAGACAAAATCGAAGATCAGTCTGAAAATGGCATCTACCTTATTTTCTATTTGGCCCGCGCTGTGCCTTGGTGTTATGTCGGTGACATCCACTGTGGAATGGGCGTTGCTCTTCTTTCTATACTTACTCTTGAAGGCGAAGAAGGCGACAACTTCTAATTTATTTTATTAATTTAGAGTGGATCGCTTTTGGTCCACTCTAAATTTACAGAAGAACTAAATATGAAACGATACCTGCTCCTATCACTCATATTCATAACTGCCTTAGCGCCAGCTCATGCTGCCAAAGTAGTGCTTTTTTATGGCAAGCTAAAGCCCATTCAGGCCTCTACTTTAGAGAGAGTTTTCATAGAGAAGGCCAAAAAGAGTTTCTCAAAATATCCTAATACAACATTTGAAATAATAAAAAAAAGTGGTCTGCAAAGTCTTTTAAGGGCCTTTAAAGATCCTGAGGTTATAGGAATATTATACTTTGGTCACCCTGCTCTTGTTACCGAAGGAGTGGTTAATGCACAAGAAGATCGAAGAGTCATCTTAAATGGCTTCTTACAAACTGCTGATGGCAAGTATATACCAAAAAGTATCTTAAGCTCGGCACATAAGAAATTGCAATTCGTTTCCTTTATGACCTGTCATCAAAGTGTGGTGCTTGAAAAATACTTAAGGCACTTAAAAGAAGGAACTCGTTTTTATCGTGCTCCTGAAACCAATTCTGCAGGGGGAGAAAACCCTCTCTTTGAATTTACTTCGTATTACAATACACCAAAAATTCTAGACCAAATTACACTAGACTTCGACAAACATCTTGAAAATTTTAAAAATGCTGATATTCAAACAAATAGAGAGAAAATAGAACTTGAGATCTCGACAAGGGACCTATTGTCCTCCCGCTTTTCTTACGAAGTCCTAATAGACGATCAATTAGTGGGAATTATTGAATCTCAAAAAAATAAGAGAGGCCGAAAACTCAATACCGTTAATTCAAAAATAGAAGTTTATAAACATGGGGAATTAACGATTCGGCAAGACGACCTCAATAGAACTCCTAAAAATAATCAAAAATTTATAATAGATGACATAATACTAGATTCATTCAAGGTAAATTCGGAGGAGCAGCTGAGTCTACCTATCCACTTAGGGGATGAATCAAGCAATGTGGATCAAGGAATAGGGCTATCCTTTTTAAGGAATCTTATAGACTTTGAAGGCCTAGCGGTTCAAAAAGACTGGAGATTCCAATTATGAAAGTTCTCTATTTCTTGATCCTCTTTACTCTACTTTTTTCACGTTATGCCCACGCTCATAATTACTATTTCTTCGTCAATGGAGACTTTGATTATTTTGGGCCGACATTGGTAGGCAAGAAAATTAAATTAGAAGATCAGAGTAAAAATATTTACAGAGATTTAGTTGAGCAGGCCAAGGCCGACTCGGAAAATACTTATGTAATTTTCTATGATCCTAGAGGCAAGGGATCTTTTCTAAACAGAAAAAAGGTCAAATTAGAGATTTACAAGAAAGGTAAGAATTTACTAAATGAAAGCCGGAAAGAAATTAACACTGCCTCTCTCGAAGCCTTCCAGTGGATTGCTAAAGAATCCAAGCCTTTTATAAGTATTGGCCAGAAAACCCTCGTTTATTATTATGGAGAGCATGTTTCGCTAAGACCATCGGGAGATTATGATTTCTCTCACCCTCAATCGCAGTTCGACCTTAAAAGCTTTTCGACAGGCCTTGGTACTATCGCAAAGAATATCGATTTATTAGTACTTCATACTTGCTATATGAATCATATGAAGTTTTTTGAAAGCACTAAGGGGATAGTTCAGAATTATCTAATCCCTAAGAAAGCTATCCTTAACACTCCCTATGACCTTAAAGCACTCACAGGGAAGAATGATTTGAGGTCAATTCAAAAAGAATTAAAGCTGGCTAATGGCGCTCATCCTAAATATCCTCTCGTTAGCTACGGGAAGGAAGTAGCACGGCTACTAGATCTCTTTAAGAGGCTCGAAGGTTATACTTCAAAAGAACTCTATAATTCACAAAGAGTAGCTACAACTGCAAAAGGATATCAGGACTGGCTTCAACGAGTCAGCCAGCAATCCATCCTACTTCCCTTAACAAGTGAAGCATTCCTTCCGCTTGTTCAGTACCTGAGTTTGCTAGACCAATACCTTTTAAAGGGAGAATTTCTGTTAGACCAGGTTGATCAACTTCTCGACCAGTATCCCGAACTAGAAAATACCTATGGTCTGATCCATAAGCTCTAAGTAAATTTAAAGAAGCAAGAGGCCGTTCCGATAGGTCTCCCATGATACAAAAACTACTAATTGTCCTTTTACTTTGCCTCTTCGTTTTTTCCTGTGATTCAATTCAACACTTAAAGGTTTCAAAAAGTGATAGCGAGTTTCACAATATTACAGAGAAGGGACGTCAAGATTACCAACAATTTGATATCAGAGATCTGATTCATATCCACGTCCAGTCGCATATATTTCAAGAGAATTTATTAAATATAGAGTTTGTTATTGTAAATAATGGAGATAGGACTATCTCTTATGAGGTTGATAAATTGCACGTCAGCCTCAATAAGAAAAAATTGGTTTTCGAAAGAGTGGCGAGGGATTCAAAAACTTATTTTGGTAGCAAGAACTCAAAAGTGGTGGAATTAAAAAAAGCTTCTAAAAAATTCATAATTCCAGCCGGAAGGCGGATCAAAATAAACTACTCACTTAAAACAAAGAATCCCGATGAGGTGATAACCTTAAATAGTCCAATTCGGGTTTCAAACTCTGGATTCATTATTAATAGGAAAAGAGATAAGTTAAGCTTTAACCTAAATCCAAAAAATTAATTCGATTTTATTCATTTTGAAAGGTATGAGTTTTCTTGCGAAGTGACCATATAAAGCTATCAGACCAGTAATGCATAAAGGTAATGACTAAGCGGAGCCTCAGTACCCAGCCTATCACTCCCGAATTATATTCGATAAGATTGAAGTTTCCTCCCATCGTCATGCCTTCATAGAGGTTCTCTTCGTAGTAGTCAGCAACTATCTCCCCCTGACCTGTGATAATTATTGCCAATATAAAAATAAAAAGTGACATGATGTGAGGATTTTTTAATTTGTCGAGTTTTAAGCTCTTCAAGACAGTTTTCCTCTCACTCCACCAGGCAATGAAAATGGTATGCAGCGAATGGAAAATATTAATTCCTAAGTAAAATGCCGCAAAACTGGCAAACCAGCCACAGTAAAAACACAGTAGGGCAACTGTAAATAGCATGACTAATTTCTGGGGCGAGATTATATAGCCCTCGCTACAAAGCTTCCTATAGCGGTAGACATAGTAAATAAGATAGGCGAGCGAAAGTACTATTAAGGTGGCAGAGAAGGCCTCTGCAATATCAAAATAAACGGCGGGTACATTGGCAAGCCAGGGAAGTGCCGTAAATTGACTAAGTTCTAGAACTTTCAAAATAGTTCCGAGGTGTATCCCGGCCAAGATAGGCAATGCATAAATAATGAGATTTAAAATTCGGTCTTCGGAACGGCCTTTATTGGGATCGTTGCCGATTTTCACATCGTATATTCTTCCGATTCCCCAAGTCTGCAATGAGGAATGCCAAATATCGTAGAAGACCTCAAAAATGAATAGGAAGATGAAGAAAGTGTCACTTATCGTACAAAATAAAATTAAAATAGGGGGAACAACCCCTAGACGAAACCAAAATGTCTTAAAGACCGTAGGGTTGAGATAGGCACGGAAGACAGTGGTTGAATCTGCAAAACCTTGCACGAAAAAGTATATAATCGCCATCACAGGAACTGTAATACCAATAAAGTTGAGGTCTTTATTGGCATAGCTCAAGTGAGTCAATACAAAGGCCAGTGAAAATACTGGTGCTAAAAGGATAAAGAACCAGTCGCTCTTTGCGCCTAATAGATAATTTTGATTTTCTAATTTTCCAATTCCTAGCATAGTAAAATTATAGGGATAAGTAGCAATAAAATCCAATACTAGAGTTAATTGACCATTAAGCTTATGATAAGAGAAAGATGGATTTTTAGCTGGAATAGTTTATCGAACCGATCAAGCAATCTACCGGAAGGATACATAATTTAGACTTACTGCGCGGCTGGTTTATAATCTTGGCGCTTGTTCAGCATTTTAATTATTATCTGAACTTCTGGTATGACATACTTTTTAAAATTCGAGTGAAAATTGATCAATTGGACGAAGCGACTCAACTAATCTTTCCGCATAAATTGGCGATTGACGATGGACTTCATTTCTTGCACTTTAATTTTACACCTTGGGTAAGTCAGATTTATCTCGCTCTTGCCGCCTTCAATCTGGCCAGTCGGGAAGAAAATGGCTTTAAAAAGGTCTTCAAGAGTAAAATAAAAGTTTTTGGAATTTTACTTATCTTCTTTTTTATAGAAAATTTCATTGTCGCGCCAAACCTTGGGGAGGCGCTTTCCTTTTATCCCATTATGGCCTGGATGATTATCCTGACGCTTATAAGTTGTGCCTATAATTACTTTGGTTTGAAAGGAGTTCTGGTTCTTTCGGCGCTTAGTTTGGTCCATTGGGTAATACCGGAGAACTCTATAATTAATGGTGCTGAGGAATTACTGCAGGACTACTTCCATGAAGATTTTGAATATGATGCTAGGGTTAAATACTTCTTAACTTCAGGCTGCCTTGGTTTTTTATTGGGGTATATTCATTATCACAAGGTCGAATGGGCAGGTCGCAAGGACCTGATTCTTTTTTGCACAGGTTTAGTATTTCTTCTTGTTAATTATTTCTGGGGACTACCTTTCAAAATTAACCGTCTGGATATTTTTGAAACCGAGCATGCCTACGCCAAAACGATACTTGGAAGTCTGCATATTTGGGGCGCCCAATTATCTGTGATCTCAGCATTTCTCTTTATGGAAAGAAAAGGGTGGGTCTTAAAGCTCCCGCTATTAAATTGGGTCGGAGTTCATTCGATACTAGTCTTTTCGATTCATCGAGTGGTCTTTATTCACATTTTAGCGCCTTTGCGCTTTTATGTAGGCATCTTCTTTGGCCAACCCCTTTCCAATAATATTTACGATACCTTTGGTTATGTGCTCTTAACTATTCTTATTGCCTGGCTTATTAGGGCCTCAAAGATAGGACAAGTACTTGGGGTAAATGCAGATAAATCCGTCTAAATTTTAGACAGTTTAGAAATATTTTCATTTTTCTCTAGTTTTCTCCCTTTCAATCCTTAATTTTCCTATACTTAGCCTAATTCTAATAATTAGGAGTACAACTCATGAAAAAATCCCTGCTGACAGGACTTTCAGTCCTTTCGCTTTTAATCAGCTCAACTTTATTTAGCCCGGCAATATCTAGTGAGAGCTCACTAGAAACTTTCCTTAATCAAAAGCTAGAGCAAATCCAAGAGGATGCGGAAAAGGCCAAGGAAATTAGACTTGAAACTGCTAAGCTTGCCAGAGAAGTCAATTCGAAAAAAGAGAGCTTAACCGGTAAGTCAATTAAGCAATCATTGGCCGGAGCGGCCAGTATTATTACCGCAATTTCTGCTAGGAAAATATACAAAAGTGGCGGCTCGAAAGCAAAAGTGATTGTCTATTCAACCCTGGCAGTGGCCTTGGCAAGTTATATAGGCGGCAAAGAGTATTTCTCAATTCTGACTGAGGAAGAAATTCTTGAGCTTGAGGCCAAAATGACTGACCTCTATGTGACTCTTGAAAAGCTAGAACTCTCTCTTTACGAGAAATCCCATACTATTATTATGTTAGGAAGTAAGAATAATATCGCATCTTTTGTATCTAAAGAGGTTGATTTAATCTCTGATACTATGAAAGTGTTAGAAGAGCATGAAATAGTATTAAGTGACTTACAAGAGCTACTTGCTGACCGTGAGGCAGGAGTAACCAGAGCAAATTACGGAGCGACTGTCGCTTCAATTGGCTTTGGTGCGATGGCCTTTAGGACTGTTATGCTGTTGGTGAAGTCTGGAAACTCTAAAGCGAAGATCATCCGGAATCTAATTGGTGCAACAGTATTATCCGGAAGTGCAGCTGGGATCCTTTACTTAAAAGGCCTGAATAAGACC
>JABGVH010000111.1 GCA_018646195.1 Halobacteriovoraceae bacterium | reverse complement strand
CCGCCCGCCTTAGTGGAGCCGGGCCTATCAGAGTCTTTTTTCAAATTACAGTACCCATTATTTTCCCCTCGCTTTTAAGTGGCATTCTCTTAGTTGTCCTGGCCGCCGCTGCTAGCTTTGGGGTTCCCGCCATGATCGGAAATCCGGCGCGCATCTATCTTATTACAACCAAAATATACACCTTCCAAAAAATGGGAAGTATGAATGGCCTGTATATGGCCGGTTCGCTGTCGGTGATTTTATTGGCGTTGGCAATCGCTGTGCTTTGGCTCAATCAGAAATTATTGAAGAAGGGCCATTTTAAGACAGTAGGTGGGAAATCCAGTCGCCCATCACTAATAGCCCTCAATTCAATGCAAAAGCCGCTGCTGGTAATTTTATTTCTTTTATTCATAGTGCTCTTTGTACTGCCTTTTCTCGGAATTCTTATTACCGCCTTAAGTAAAGTTCAAGGCAGGTTTTCATTTTCCAATTTAGGTTTTCAAAATTTTCACAGGGTCTTCTATGAAGTCGATGAAACTCCCAGAGCGCTTTGGAACTCTACCAAGCTGGCCTTTTGGGCGGCGACTATTGCGGTTTTCTTTGGAATGGTGCTGTCTTATATTGTCCAAAAAACAAAAATAAAGGGACGCAGTCTTGTCGAAATTATGGCCTCCCTTCCCTACGCTACTCCCGGTACAGTATTGGCGCTGGCCTTTATTTTAACTTTTAGCTCTGGCGTACTAGGATTTAAAATTCCCCTCTACAATACCCTCGGCCTAATTGTCCTGGCCTATACCGCCAAGTACTTAAATTTTGCCCTAAGAACCACCGGTGATGGCTTCGGCCAAATCGACGATTGCCTGGCGGAAGCGGCGCGAGTCAGTGGCGCTTCCTGGTTCACCACTATGCGTACAATTTGGTTTCCCTTAATGAAACCCGCCTTAGTCGCCAGCTGGTTCTTAGTTTTCATGCCCTGTTTTAGTGAACTGACCATGACTATTCTCTTAACAGGTCCCGGTCTTGAAACCCTGGGTACTCTAATTTTTCAATTACAAGAATACGCCGATGCAAGCGGCGGTGGCTCAGCAGTCCTGGCATTGCTGACGGTTATTATTGTCGCTTTAATAAACACTACGGTGAAAATCCTCTCTAAAGGAAAGTACGGACTATGAGCTCGGTAACATTCACAAATATTAAAAAAAGTTTTGGAGACGTGCATGTCATCAACGACTTTAACCTTCAAATCAATAATGGCGAATTCGTGTCCTTTCTCGGGCCTTCTGGCTGTGGCAAAACAACCTGTCTTAGAATGGTCTCGGGCCTGGAGTACAATACTGGTGGAGAAATAAAAATTGATCAGGACATAGTCAGCAATTTCGATAATAAGATTTTTGTGGCGCCGGAACACCGCCACGTTGGCATGGTTTTTCAAAGTTATGCCGTCTGGCCACATATGAATGTCTTTGAAAATATCGCCTACCCCCTAAAAGTCACAAAGACCCCAAAGAGCGAGATTTCCGATCGGGTTCAAAAAATAATAGAGACAGTGGAACTAACCGGTCTCGAAAAACGCATGCCTAACGAGCTTTCGGGGGGCCAGCAACAGCGAGTGGCCCTGGCCAGAGGCCTAGTCGCCCAACCAAGAGTACTGCTTCTCGATGAGCCACTTTCAAACCTTGATGCCAAGTTGCGGGAAAAAATGCGAGGGGATATCCGCCAAATTCAACAAGACTTTGGAATTACCTGTATCTATGTCACCCACGACCAAATCGAGGCCTTCACTATGAGCGATAGAATCGTCATTATGAAAGATGGCGACATCATTCAAGAGGGCAAACCCTCTGAAATTAGGAGCAATCCCGTCAATGACTTCGTAGTCGACTTCATTAAGTAGGCCGTAAAAATTTCGCTTTGCTTGTAATCCTTTCAGTTTGATCTATACTCATAACGCTATGCGGAACCACTCAATTTTAAGGCCTACTGGCCTGATTATTCTTATATTACTAAGTCTTGTAGGCAGCGCCTTTGCGGGCCTGGCGCCAACTCCACCCAGCGATGAAAATCGAGACCGACGGGAGCTGGAACAAGACTTTAACCTGCCGGGCAGTACTCCTAGTTCTTTCCGCCCTTCAGATTTTGGGGCGACTCCCGACGACCTCTCTATCGACAATTTTGAAAATCACAGAAGAGAACTCTTCTTACCCTTTGAATTAGGTAAGGGTGACTTTGTAAAATTAGCTATTGCCGCAGGAGCTATTGTGATGCTCTTTCCTCACGATGAGGCGGTCAGAGACTTTGCCGCCGAACACCAGTCAGACCTATCAGAGAGATTGGCAGTCGCTGGAGAATTTTGGGGAAGCGGACTTGGAATCTACGCCGCTGGTGGAGCTTATATTGTAGGGCTAGTTATAAAGAATAAGAAAATTCAAAAAACGGCACTCTTTTATGGAAAGGCCGCCATTATTACAGGTATTGTCGCTCAAGGTTTAAAGCGAGTCTTTCATAGGGAGCGACCTGGTGACGACAATAGCTCAAATAATTTTTCAGGCCCAGGCCTTCACGGCGATGACCTGTCCTTTCCCTCAGGCCACACCATTACTTCTTTTACCTTGGCGACTTTCATTGCCGAGACTTGGGGACATAAGTCAAAAATAATTCCAGTACTCGCCTACGGTGCCGCTACTATTGGTGGCCTCTCCAGAGTGCACGATGAAGCTCATTGGTTAACCGATATTATTTTTGGCGCTATTATAGGTCACCTGGTGACCAAAGCGATCCTCAAGGCAGATTCCTCTAAAAGTGGTTTCGTCATCTCGCCCTACCTTAATGAGTACGGCAACTTAATGGTGGGAATGACCTACCAGAAAAACTACCGCCAAAAAGTTTCTTGTTCGGTCAAGCTAGACCGCCGAGGCAATTGCCCTGCTCTTTTATTTGATGACGAAAAAAAGAAAAAACAAAGCAAAAAGGAAAAGAAGCATTAAAGTCTTACTCGGGTCTTTCCTACTGCTGGCCCCTGTCCTGGCATTTTCCTATCAAGGACAGAAATCCCTCAATCCCGAAAGAGAAGTAACACCACTTCATTACCTATTTAAAAAAACTAAAACCAAGAAGGGGAAATTTCTTGTGCCCGCTCCCAAGTGGAATGCTTATTCAGGAGAGCTCTCTTCTTCTGGGCCAAAAATAGAAATGGATTCGCTGCAGTTTGCAGGAGAAAAGGCCTTTGCTCGTTCAGTTTTTCGTACCAATAATAATTCCAGAACAAGTTTTGGCACCAGCTTTTCAGTTGGCGGGAATTTAGTCCTGACCAACTTTCATGTTTATAATAATCAATACGTCGTCACAAAGTGTTCAGGTTTTGGTTTTAAGCTCAACCCCCCTCTTACTAAAATATCTTTTCGCTGTAAAAAAGTTCACTCCTGCTATAAAGCACTGGACTACTGCTTGATAGAAGTAGAGGCCAGTCGTAAGAAGTATCGAAAAAAAGTACTATCCCAATATGTTCCGGCATTGCCTCTAATCAAAGATTTTACTGAAGGAAATAATACGGTCACAAAGATTTATGGAAATGTCGGAGGAAATGGCATCCAAAGTTCTGAAGGCCGGGGCCTAAGAAAGTATATGGACAATAAATTGCTTCACTACTCACCGCTCAATGGTGGTGCTTCTGGTGGCCCAATGGTGGATGCAAATGGAGAAGTATTTGGATTGGTTTATGCCCAATCGAAAGAACTTTACGGGATTGAAGCAGTCAATTTTGCCTACCCTATAGAAAAAATTCTAGAAGACTTAAAAGAGAAGATCCCGTCTGAGATCTTCTCTCTCTTAAATATTCGCTAAATTACTTAACTGTTTTAACATTAAAGGTTTGGGTAAAGAGTTCTTCACCTTGATAGGATACAGTCGCTTTAAAAGAAAACTTCTTCTTCTTGGCCTTCTTAGTAAAAGTATAAGAGAGATTAGCAGTTCCCACTTGTCCTCTTCCCATCGCCGCGACTTTTACTGCAGGAGTATTTACTTTAAGGTATTTTCCTCCAGTCAGTACTTCAAATTTTACATCGTAATGTCCGGGAACGTTATTTCTCAATCCCTTAATATTCACTTGAACAGCTACCGTTCTGAACTTCCAAGAGAATGGGTAAACTTTCCACTTACGCCATTTAACCTCTGATTCGGCACTAACCGAGCTTGCAACCTCAGGATTGACCTTTACAAAATCTGTAAGCAGCAACTCTTCTTTAAAACTAGCACTAATATCGTCCCCTTTATAAATCAAGGTAGCAGCAATTTTGATCGGCGAGCCAGGTACCGCGTCTTCACCGACTGTCAGTGAA
The DNA here is from genome assembly GCA_018646195.1 of Halobacteriovoraceae bacterium. Lineage (GTDB taxonomy): Bacteria > Bdellovibrionota > Bacteriovoracia > Bacteriovoracales > Bacteriovoracaceae > JABGVH01. Next base: position 2,484 of record JABGVH010000111.1, on the reverse strand, counting down.
ACAACATCTTTAAGTGTGATGTTTTTTCTTGCCGGCAAGTCAACGGTGCTTAAAGCGCGCTTTTCAAGGCGGATATTATTTGTAAGCTCTCTAAGCCTTAGAGTCACTTCACCGGTTTTGGAAACTTTATGCCCAAGATTTGAAAGTTTAAGAATTAGCTTTCCTTTTGACCCTTGAGTTAGTCCTCGAGAGCTGGTGGCCTCTAGTGAACCGGCATTCTTTCCATCGAGGCGTATAACCCCATTATTTGCAAAATAGGCAGTGGCATCGCTCTTACCTTTTGCAGTAAAGCTCGACCGCTGTTCTTCGATATTATTTTCATAACCTTGAACTTTACCGTCTGCGATTCCACGATTTTGGGCAACAACCGCTCCCCTTGCCTTCGCCTCTGGGTAGACAACTCCGTAAGCGTCTTCTTTACCTTCTACAAAGCGATTATCTTTATTATGCGAGAAAGAAATACTGCGACTCTCGCCATAAACATCGCTATAGACTTGAAAGAATTTGTCTTTATGTTCTGAATTATAACTTGCTACGTATTGAAAACGAAAAGAGCTAAGACAGGCGTCGACAAAATCTTGAACTCCTTTATAGACGTCTACACAACTGACGGCACTCATATCCGGATTAACTCCAGCGGGTGTGAGGTAAACAACTCTCGCCGCAGATAGGTCTCTTTCGGGAGAATTATAGCTCTCTATTTTCTCTAGTGTTAATTCTACTTGTGAATCAATTTGAGAACGAATGGCACGGGCGGCGAGAATTTCTTCTTCCGTCACGTCGCTATCACCTTTTTCAATGCTAAAATCTTCAAGCCCTTTTTCCAGCTCTAGCTGATCGCTACTTAGGAGAGATTTGTTCGAATTAAAAAAGAGTGGAGATACAGAATTGATTGAATCGATCAATCCTTTATTGCCGTTACTTACTATTGTGCTCGACTGAGGTTTGGCAGCAAGCAGCTGGCCTCTCTTTGCGGCATAACCTTGTGGGTAATTAATTCTCTTGGCCTCAGCTATCGCCTTTTTTAAACCAATTTTCTTGCCTGCTGCTAGTCCTGCCGAGTAATCAACTTGCGAAGTTTCTCCGGCATGGTAACCTTCGGCATCTCCTGAAATTTTTCCTTTAACAAAGCCGCGGAATAGTCCGTCTAGCTCAGCAATTTCTTTACCTATTCTTTGGCCATTCTTTTGACCGCTGCTTTGGCCTTCGCTATCGCCTACTCCAGCGCCGCTATTGCCACCGACTCGATCTCCCTGACCTGCTCCAAGACTCTGAGCTTGGCCTTGGAATTTTCGGTAGAGCTGACTGCGTTTTTCAAATTGTGCCAGGTCAGCTGCCGTAACAGCTTCAGCTTGCTGAGCGATTCTGTCTGCCGATTGAAAACGTTGATCTTCAGCTATTAGTCTCCGCTCAAGTTCACTTATCTCTTGCTCTAGAGAAGCAATTGCACGGTGCAGTTCAGAGTTTTCACTTTGCATAGAAGAGATCGCCTGACTATTGGCGCTCATTTGATTTTGATTCTCTAAAATCTGGCGCGAATTTTGATCAACCTCTGTAATTCTACGATTGGCCTGGCCTTGTAGGTTGGCCATATTATTTTGCATACTGGTTATTCTATTTTCTAGCGTCGCCACTACATTTTGTTGAGTAGAAATTTCGTTAGAGAGACGCGCCAATCGGTTGGCGATTGTATCTGCTCTCTGTTGAATCTGACCGAGTTCATTTTCAGCAACAACTAATTGCTGCTTAAGCGCCTTAGCATTTTGACGGGCAGCTTTTACTTTCCTATCCAGTGCCACAAGCTTCTGTGCCAGCTTTGGTAGCTCAGTTTCGATATTCTGTTTTTTCTTCACAAGAGCGGCCATTTTTGTTTTGGCACCACTTAGCTGAGATTTCGCTCTGGCAACCGCAGTTTTAACTGTCGCTAGCTCGCCTTTCTTTGCATCTAAGCGAGTCTTGGCCTCTTTGACTACTTGCCTGAGCGGGCGAATTTCTCCCGAGGCAGCGTTAACTGCCGCTTCAGCAGTGGTTACCTGAGAACGGGCTCCAGGAATCTGCGATGTTACTTGTTTTAGTTGAGAGCGAAGGCCTGGAAGTTTTTGCTCAAGCCCTGCAAGCTTTGCCAATAATTTATCCGACTGGCCCTTCAAGGTTTGTAGTTCTGATTTCTTTGTTCCCAATTGTGACTCAAGACTGGCAATGGTGGCATTGGATTGCTTAATCTGATTGCGCAGTTTATTGAGCACTTGGCGCTTGGCGCGGACTTCACCCATTAGCTGTTTAATTTTTACCTTTATAGCGTCGCTTTGAGGACCACTTCGAAGTTTTTTAATTTGTGTCATTAATGCAGCAACCTCGGCCTTCTTTGCCGCCTGCTGAGTTCTTAGTCCGGCAACTGTCGACTTTAAACCGGCGACTTTCTTTTTAAGAGCGGCAATTTGTCCTTTTACTTGTTGGATTTTTCCAGGAAGAGAACTGAGGCTG
>JABGVH010000141.1 GCA_018646195.1 Halobacteriovoraceae bacterium | reverse complement strand
TTAAAAGGAGCGCTGGCAGTCTGTAGTAAGTTAACGGGCATGCAAGCCGAGCTAAAAGCTAAAAAGACTGGAACAGAGCAAGTACTCAACGTCGTTCTGCCAGGAAAGAAAAAAGAATTAGAAGCTGGAAGAGCGCAATTGGCGGAACTCAAAGGCGGCATCGCAAAATGTAGCCAGCTACCGGCTAAATGGGATACCTGGACTCAGGAATTCTTCAAGAAATTGCAACCTAATCTTCCCGCCTGTGGTGCTAAGAAGGCGCAAGCAGAGCAGCTAGGAAAAGATATTGTAATGGCGGTAGGCCCGCAGAATTGGATGAAAACAAATCCAGCGGCAACTCTGCTAGAAATCCATGACCTGACTGATATTGATATTGCATTAGAGTTTGGACTGCCGTTGCTGCAAAAGTATTCAACTGAAGAGGGCAGTATTCATAATATTCGCTTTGATCCCGCTCGCAACTCACTAAAGTTTGAGATTGATGAGAAAGACCAAGAGGGCAATCTTACAGGAAATATCCTCAAGGCCTCATTAGAAAGAACTGCAATTGACAATGTTCATCGTTATACAGGAAGCTTAAAGCGTTATGAAGCGGGAATCCGCACAGCTGAAGGCAAGATGAAACTTGAATTCGAAGTTTTTTAATAATTACCGCGGTCAAATCTATATCGCCCTAGGCACCTTCTTTGTGGGAGGTGTTTCTGTTTTTTCTAAGCTGGCACTTGAAAGCCTGACACCTATCTGGTTCTTAGTCTGGCTCTACCTTATCTCTACAATTCTTTGCTTCCCCTTTGGAAAAAAAATCGTACTGCCTAAGGACGCTCGCTATAAGCGTTTCTTCGTGCTGCATATTTTTGGAATGATGTTTGGCTGGTACCTCTCGGTAGTGGGATTGCAATATCTCGATGCCCCTTCGGCGGCCTTTCTCTCCCGGGTAGAGTTTCCCATTATTATGGCGATTAGCTTTTTCTTTCTAAAAGAGAAATTGAGTAAGGGGATTTTTGTCTCTATTATTTTAAGTAGTGTCGGAGTCGCCCTGATGGCCGAGCAGGGAATGTTAAATGACCTACTTAGTTTTCAAAAGGGCAAGAACTGGGGAATCTTCTTAGTTATGCTGGCCTCACTGGGCTTCGCGCTTGGTGAATTGGGAACTAAAATTATTGCTGGAAAAATGAACTCCCGAGTTTTCGCCTTCCTTCGCAATTTAATCATGCTGGCAATAGTCACTTGCGCCGCCTTGCTGATGGAGGGCTTCAGAGCTCCTACCGCCATGGGATTGCTCTACGCCGGGCTGGCCGGTATCTCCGGTCCTGTATTGGCAAGAATTCTCTATATGGAGGCGCTTAAGCGGATAAAATTAGGGGAGGCTTCTGTCTATACTCAGATGGAACCGGTAGCGGCGCTACTCTTTGCCCTCTTCTTGGGAATGGAGCTTCCTGAAAAAAACGAGTACTTGGGTGGGGGCCTGATTCTATTGAGCTGTCTCTTCCTGCTCTGGTTTCAGGGGCGTCAAAAACGCCTTACTTCACTTTCGCGCTAATTATGGTGACTTCGTCCACCGGCATATTGGCAAAACGGTCTCTTCTCTCAGTTCTAATTTTTCGAATGCGATTAACCACTGGCATGCCTCGACGGACTCTGCCAAAAACGGCGTAGCCATAGTCGGCGGGGGCATTTGAGCGGTAGTTCAGGTTGTCGTTTTCCATCACATTGATAAAGAATTGGGCAGTGGCGCTGTCGACAATACCTGTCCGTGCCATGGCGATAGTCCCGATACTATTTGAAATACCATTATCCGCTTCATTTTTAATCGGCGCCCAGGTTTTTTTCTTTTCAAGACTTGAAGTAAAGCCGCCACCTTGAATCATAAAATTCTCAATCACTCGGTGGAAGATGGTGCCGTCGTAAAATCCTTGGTTCACATAAGTTAAAAAGTTCTTAACCGTGATGGGGGCCTGCTTGGGGTAGAGTTCAATTTCGATCAGTCCGTGGCTAGTTTTCATCATTACTCGCGGATTGAGCGCTCTTTTCCTTTTCTTTTTAACTACTTTCTTAACAACCGCGGCGGTTGGAGCGGCTTCTACAGATATAGGACTGGCACAGCTGTATGAAAAAAGCAGAAGCAGTGGGAGAAGTAGTTTGGCCATGAGGAACTCTCTAAATAGGGTTGAATTAAAGACACTCTAAGTTACCAAGGGCCTGGTGGGCAAGGCACGACTTAGTGCAGCTTTTTCTCTAGGTATTTGTCGTAGGAGATCTCTTCGTCGGCAATCAGCTTGCCATCTATTTCGATGATCCGATTGGCGACGGTCTGGATGAATTCGTGGTCGTGGGAAGTGAAGATCAGATTACCCTTATAGGCACTTAGGCCGTCATTGACCGCCGTAATGCTCTCGAGGTCTAGGTGATCAGTCGGGCCATCAATCAAGAGAAAGTTGGCGCCTGAGAGCATCATTTTGGAGAGCATGCAACGGACTTTTTCGCCACCGGATAGGACATTGGTTTTTTTAAGCGCCTCTTCTCCTGAGAAAAGCATCTTACCAAGGAAGCCACGGACGAAGGTTTCATCTTTATTTTTTGAATACTGGCGAAGCCAATCAACTAAGTTGTACTGGCCGTCCATAAAGTAGGAGGAATTATCTTTGGGGAAGAAGGACTTTGAAATGGTGACACCCCAAGTATAGCTTCCAGAGTCTGCTTCCATTTCACCGCTAAGGATTTTTAAAAGAGTACTCTTAGCGACGTCATTTTCACCAAGTAAAATAATCTTGTCACTGCGGCTCATAGAAAAGCTTATATTATCCAGTATTTTTATGCCGTCTAAGGATTTGGTTATTCCGTCAACTCGTAAAATATCTTTGCCTGCTTCTCGGCTGGGTTCAAATTGCACAAAGGGATACTTGCGGGTGGTTACCGGCAAGTCATGCAGTTCAAGTTTATCTAATTGTTTTTGGCGGGAGGTGGCCTGGCTAGACTTAGAGGCATTGGCACTAAAGCGCTGGATAAAGGCCTTCAATTCCTTGGCCTTCTCGGCGGCCTTTTTATTTTGATTAGAGCGCAAGCGCTGGGCCAGCTCGGAGGACTTCCTCCAAAAATCGTAATTACCGGCAAAGACCGTAATTTTGGAAAAGTCGATATCAGCAATATGCGTGCAGACCTTATTGAGAAAGTGGCGGTCGTGAGAAGCCACGATAACCGTTTGCTCATATTCTAAGAGAAAATTTTCAAGCCATTGGATGGCGCCAATATCCAAGTGATTTGTCGGCTCATCGAGTAAAAGAATATCTGGGTTTCCGATTAGCGCCTGCGCCAATAGGACTTTGACTTTTTCAGGGCCAGTCAATTCGGACATAAGTTTTTCGTAAAAGTCGGTGGTGATGCCAAGCCCGGCCAGTAATATCCCCGCCTCTGATTCGGCTTCCCAGCCATTCATTTCAGCGAAGTCACTTTCAAGTTCAGCCGCCCTAATTCCATCGGCGTCACTAAAATCTTCTTTGGCGTAAATGGCATCTTTTTCGACCATTATTTTATAGAGCTCTTGATTGCCCATTAAGACGGTCTGTAGCACCGCAACTTCGTCGTAGCTAAAATGATCTTGCTTGAGGATTGAAAGCCGCTGTCCCGGAGTGATATTGACTTGACCTGAACCGGCCTCAATTTCACCGCTGAGAATTTTGATGAAAGTCGATTTCCCCGAGCCGTTGGCACCAATTAGGCCGTAGCAATTACCGGGAGTAAATTTGATATTGACCTCGTCAAAGAGCTTTCTCTTGCCGAAGCTTAAACTGATGTTTGAAGTACTGATCATGACAGAGCTATAGCATCAAATGACCCAAAGGATAAAGCTTTTAGCAGGCTTTTTTCCTGGGATTTGGATTGTCAAAATTGAGGAATTCGTCGGTAGCGTAACGAGGAGTCAGCTCGGAGGGACTTTTCTTGACGATGGAGTTTTTAAAGGAGCCATCTAATTTGAGCCAAAATTCCACCAAGGATTCGGGAGCGCTGAGCTCTTTGAGGGCATCTTCTAGCAATTTTGTCCGCAGCTCGAAAAGTTCCTCGGTGATGAACATATGTGGATGGGCGTTGGAGGGCAGTCGGCCGGAGTACTTCTGGGGGCCACCCATGGCACCCACTATAAAATCGACTTGCTGAGCGGTGATAAATTCTTGGTCGATCTCTTTAAAGTAGAGGGACAACCAAGGGTCCTCATAAACTTTGTCGTAGAATAGATCGGCCACTTTTAAAATTATGCCTTTATCTGTTAAGTCATCGTATAAACTCATATTTGCCTCGTACTGTGTATCGACAGGCAAGCATATGACCTAAGTGGAATGATCTTAAGACCTTTTAAGCCAAATAATATTTATTGTTAAATCCGGGCACCTGACGAAAGTCATGTTGGGACTGAATTATCTGCTAGTATAGTCGAAATGGGAATCCACGGGAAATATTAAAAATTATGGCAAGAAAAAAACGGCGAAATACCAAAGAGCTTCTGCGCTTAGGGCTGGGAGTTAATTTACTCTTACTGCTGATAGTAGGGGTGATTGCCCTTGTTTCTACTAACGTTATGGTCAACAACGTTGAAAAGCTCCACCACTACCCCTTTACCGTCAGCAATAGTGTTAGGGAAATTTCTTATCAAATTATATCTATTCACAGGGATATGAAAGAGCTGGTGCTGACTCGGACGGAGGCAGAGCTTGATAAAATTGTGAAGGGTATCAGCAAAAGGGAAGAACAAGTCTTCTTAAATTTTGAGCTTGTTTTAAATCGCTACTTAGGAAATATGAGCGATGTGGAAATATTCAAGAGAGATTTTCTACTTTGTAAAACTACTCGGGATAGCGCCATTTTAAAGATGCGTCATAAAAACTATAATGGAGAAACTGAAAAATCTAAAGCAAAGAGGAATCAACATATCGACGGCCTGTTAAAACACTCTCAACGCTTGATCGTCTTTGCCGATAATAAAGCGGCTGAATTTCAAGAGGTGGCGCGACAGACCCAACTTAAGGCCTACAGGGCAGTTGCTTTTACCTTTTTATTTTCTATTATTTTTAGCCTCTTTATTGGTGTTGGAACCATCAAGAAAATACTTTCCGAAGAGCGGGAGTCCGACGAGTTAAAGCAGCAGCTCTTTCAAAGTTCTAAGCTGGCAAGCATAGGAGAGTTAGCGGCAGGGGTTGGGCACGAAATTAATAACCCGCTACAAATTGCCTCGCTGGCGTCAGAAAAAATTCTGCTGGATCTTAAGAAGAGAGGGGCCGACTCAACTAGTATCGACGAGACTCTGGAGCAGCAGAAGAAGGCGCATACAAGAATTACAAATATTGTGAATAGCCTTAGGAATTTCTCTAGGATCGATCAAAATAATAATCAAATTATTTCAATTGAAGAGACTGCCCGCGAAACCGAAAAGTTGATTGGTGAAATTTTTGCAAAAGAAGGAGTTAAAATTATTTATAAAAAAAGCTCTTCTTCTCCTCAAAATATTAAAATTTTAGGCAACCTAGGTAAATTTCATCAATTAGTAATCAACCTTTTCAATAATGCTAAGGATGCTAGTAAGGGAAAGGAAGATAGAGAGATTGAATACTCCATTGAGCTTGAGGGGGAAACAGATATTATTTTTAAGGTGAGTGATAACGGTATTGGAATTGCCAAGGATAAGCTGGCAAAAATATTTGAGCCCTTCTATACCACTAAAGCTGTAGGACAGGGAACTGGACTTGGCCTGGGCATTGTCGCCAGAATTACAGAAGAGCTTAATGGCGAGATTTCAGTTTCCTCCGAACTAGGGGTTGGCACTACTTTTAGCCTTAGGTTTCCCAAAGTCATCGATCTTTGGAGCGAGAAAATTAAGTTCCGTGATTCTACCCCAGAGATCGAAGTTTTAAAAAAGGAGCAGAGGGTACTAATCGTTGATGACGAGGAGAAAATCCGCATGATCTTTGTGGAACTCTTAGAATTGCTAGGTTACCAAAATATATCTCAGGCGGCCGATGGAGTTGAGGCACTTGAGCTTATTAAAACTGGAAAATTTGATTTTGTTTTCACCGATTTAAATATTCCAAAAATGTCAGGGCAGCAACTCATTAGGGAAATTTCTAGTTTAACACTACCCACTGACCCGAAGTTAATCGTCATTACCGGTTGCCTGCCTCAGGGAGCTGATTCTGCCTTGTCTCAAGATATCGAGGCATTGGTTAGTGATACCCTTGAGAAACCTTTTCGGATCGAACAAGTGAAGAAAATTCTTGAGGCATAAGAATGAGTGACAGATGCTTATCCGAAGAGAATACTTAGTTATGCCTAACTTAATTCAAAAAACCGCTAAAGACCCTTTCCGATTCTTCTTTCCACTGGGGATTGCCTCACTGCTATTTGGTATTTTACTTTGGGCGTGGCTCTTGGTTGACCCCGACTCCTACCCGCTAGTGGCCCATCGCTACCTGGTAATCAACGGTTTTATGTATTCCTTTATTGGAGGTTTCTTATTCACCGCTGTGCCGCGCTTTTCGGGAGCTGATGCCATGGAAGTGGGTGAGGGGCTGGCCTACTTTTTAGTCTTTGTACTTGGACTACTCTTTTTATACTTGGGCAAAGAAGAAAAGTTACCACTAATTTCAATTCTCCAAAGTACCGTCTTATTGATCTTTATTTTCAAACGGATTTTTAAAAGGAAGCAAAATCCTCCCTATACTTTTGTTTTTATTTTTTTAGGACTTCTGATCAATGCTTTCTTTGGGCTGGCGACACTGAATGAATGGAGCTTATTTAGCCCCAATCAGTTCCTGCCAATTGCACTTATTATACTAGGAGTTGGGGGGCGCCTTATTCCGGGAATCCTCGGCCATGTGGAAATCGTCAAGTTCCAGCGCCAGGCCTATGAAAAACAACTGCCTCTTTATAGAGTGGTGCCTTTAAAAGTCTATTTTCTAATCCTGGGATTTATCGCCAGTCTCTTTTTAGGAACTTCCCTCGCCAGTTTAATCCACACAGTATTCGTCGTTTTCTGGGGCCTTTATTTCTGCCAGCTCTACAAGTTGCCAAAAATTAGAAGCGCCCTGACCTGGTGCCTTTGGTGCAGCAGCTGGCTTAT
>JABGVH010000175.1 GCA_018646195.1 Halobacteriovoraceae bacterium | reverse complement strand
TCGATTCCCGCCGCCAGCGCCCGCTCTTTAAAACGCTCCAGTCCCATTTGAAGGATCGGATTAAAGTAGCTAAAAAGCGTAATCTTTATTTTAGGCCGTGATTTTTTAAAGTCCGTCACCAACTGTAAAATAGCCTTTAAATTGGTGCCCTCTTTGAGTGCCGACTCATGCGCCAATTGAATGGTCACTCCGTCGGCGACAGGATCGGAAAAAGGCACCCCAAGTTCAACTCTTTCAATTCCTTCTTTTTCCATCAACTCCAATGTCTCAAGGGTCGCCGACAATCCGTGCTGACCGGCCATTATAAAGGGTAGGAAATTCATATCAGTCCCCCCTTTATTAGAGCATCTAAATCCTTATCTCCTCTTCCCGATAAATTGCAGACGATGACCTCATCTGGCGCCATACTTTTGGCGCGTAAAAGAGTTTCCGCTAAGGCATGGGAGCTCTCAAGTGCCGGGATGATGCCTTCAAATTGCGATAATTTTTTAAAGGCCGAAAGCGCCTGGTCGTCAGTTGCAAAAGTATAGTCCACTCGCCCGCTCTCAAATAGCTGGCAGTGTTCAGGCCCCACCCCGGCGTAATCCAATCCCGCCGAGATACTATGGGTTTCTAAAATTTGGCCGTCCGGGTCCTGTAAAATATGCGTTAGGGTGCCCTGGAGCACTCCCGGACTGCCGCCATTAAATCGCGAGGCATGTTTGCCACTTTCAATACCCTGGCCTCCCGCTTCAACTCCAATCATTTTGACTGGGTCCTCTAAGAAGGGATGGAACATGCCAATGGCGTTGCTGCCTCCCCCTACACAGGCGACTAATAATTGCGGCAATTGACCTTCAGCTTTCAAAACCTGTTCTTTCAGTTCAAGTCCAATGACTCTTTGAAAATTCCGAACCATGGTGGGATAGGGATGAGGGCCAAGTGCTGAACCCAAGAGGTAATAAGTATCCTCGAGGTTTTCCGCCCAATCCCTTAGGGCGTCGCTTATCGCCTCCTTCAAAGTCTGCGCTCCCGCTTTGGCGGCAATCACTTCGGCCCCCAACAGTCGCATGCGCAAAACATTCGGTCCTTGTCTCTGCATATCCACCGCCCCCATATAGACGGTGCACTTAAGATTTAAGAGCGCTGCTACGGTTGCGGTGGCGACTCCATGCTGACCGGCGCCGGTCTCGGCGTCAAGTCGAGTCTTGCCCATTTTCAAGGCCAGCAGTCCCTGTCCAAGAGCATTATTAATTTTATGGGAGCCGGTATGATTGAGGTCTTCTCGCTTAAGATAAATCTTAGCGCCGCCAATCTCAGCAGTCAGTCGTGAACAGAAAGTCAGCGGGGTCGGGCGACCGGAGTAATTCATTAAGAGCTGGTTGAGCTGCTGATTAAATTCTGGATCGGCCGAGAAGGAAGCATAAGCTGCCTTTAATTCTTCAAGCGGTTGATAGAGAGTTTCGGGGATGAAGGCCCCGCCAAAGCCACCAAAGTGGCCCTCCCCACTAAGAGACAAGTTCATAGTAATTTTCCTTTGCGGCAAAGAGTTGGCGCATTTTTTGATGGTCTTTAATACCTGGGCCTAGTTCAATCCCAGAGCAAATATCCAGGGCAAAGACATCTTGTGCCAAGGCCTGCTCAATATTTTGAACTTTCAGTCCCCCTGCCAAGATGATATTTTTATTATTGGCCGCCAGTGCCGCCAGCTCCCAATCAGATAGCACTCCCTGACCGCCATAATTTTGGCCGTTTGGTTTAGCGTCTACCAGTAAGTAAGGAGTGGCGTACTGATCGATCAGCGTCGAATCATGGATCGCCTTTATGATCTTAACTGGAAGTCGGTACTTCACTAACTTCCTCTTGAGGATTTTTAGGTATAGCGGGGTTTCTTCGCCGTGCAATTGAACCGCATCAAGCCCTACTTCTAAGATGCCGCTAATAATTTGATCGTGGGCAGCGTTGACAAAGACTCCCACTCGCTCGATTTCTTGCGGCAGTTCGCTACTTATGCTGAAGGCCTGCTCGAAGCTAATACAGCGCTTACTTCTTTTATAAAAAATAAAGCCCAGCATATTGGCACCCAGCTCGACTGCCAGCTCGGCATCTTTTCTTTGAGTGATACCGCAGATTTTAATTTGCATGGCAGGCCTCCAATAATCCTTTCAGCTCGAGAGCTGGTGCGGCAGTTTTCATAAAGTGACTGCCTATTAAAAAACCATTGAACCCAAGGGAGCTGAGAAGCCCCACCTGACTTGAGTTTGAAATGCCACTCTCGGAAATCAGGCAGCAGGGGTAAGGAATCTGCGTAACTAATTCTTGACTGGTTTCCAGGCTAATCTCCATGGTGCTCAGGTTCCTATTATTTATTCCTATCAGTGGTGCCTGTAGCGAAACTGCTTTCGCCAAGTCACCCTGGTCGTGAATTTCAAGCAAGGGTGTCATGCCGAGGGCGAGCACTTTTTGATAGAGCTTCTGTAGTTTTTTAAAGGGATGCAAGCCGGCTATAAGCAGTACCCCATCGGCGCCCATTTCAAATCCCTTTTCGATTTGAACTTCTTCTAAAATAAAGTCTTTCATTAAAAGTGGAAGTTTTGGGTAGGCCTTTTTAATCTCTGAGAGATAATCGAGAGAACCTTTGAAAAAGCGCTCTTCAGTCAGCACCGAGATCGCCCGCGCCCCGGATTTATAGTACTCATTGGCGAGTAGCGCCGGAGAAGTTGCGACTGCAATTTGACCGGCCTTGGGACTAGAGAATTTTATCTCGGCAATAATATTGACTTGATCATTTTCAAATAAACTAGTTAGCTCTAAGGGAGCTGGCAAGCGCCGCTCTCCGCTCAGGGTAATGCCTTCAAGGGTACTTTTCTTATAAGTAATAATATCTCTTAAGACAGGGTGCATTTGCTCCCCCTAATTTTTTTAAGTAATTGCAAGACGGCGCCGGAAGAGAGCAGCTCTTTTGCCAGCGAGATTCCCTCTTCCAGTGAAGAGCATTTGCCGGCCAGCAAGAAGGCCAGGGAGGCATTAAGCGCCACGATATCTTGTCGCGCCCCCTTCTCTCCGGCAAATAGCTGGAGCAGTATTTCGGTATTAGTAGCGACATCTCCTCCCTTCAATTCATCTGCTGTAGTTTTTGCAAGTCCCAACTCCTGAGGATCAATAGTTAACTCAGTCAGCACTCCTTTTTTCAATTGCACCACATCGGTCAGGGCATCTAGAGAGACTTCATCCATGCCATCGCGACTAGAGAGCACCATGGCGTTTTGGACGCCTAAGATATCGAGTGCTTCCGCCATTGGTCTTAAAAATTGCTTGGAGAAAACTCCTATCACTTGAGTTTTTGTCCTGGCAGGATTTAAGAGCGGTCCGAGTAAATTAAAAAGGGTCCGCACTCCCAATTCCTTTCGCAAGGGAGCAATTTTTTTAAACGCCGGATGGTAGTGAGGAGCGTAGAGGAAGGCGAAGTTATTTTCCCGCAATTCTATCGAGGCCTGCTGTGGCGTCAAGTCCATCGCCACTCCCAAGGCCTCTAGCACATCGGCACTGCCACAGAGGCTTGAAACCGAGCGATTGCCATGCTTGGCGACGGGGATGCCGCATCCAGCAACAACAAAGGCCGTGGCGGTAGATATGTTATAGGTGCCGATTCCATCCCCACCTGTGCCGACAATATCCATGGTCCCGTCAGGCGCGTCGATAATCAGCGCTTTCTTACGCATGACCGATGCCGCCACCGCAATATCTTCAACCCGTTCTCCCCGCATTCTAAGCGCAATTAGAAATGCCGAAATTCGGA
>JABGVH010000049.1 GCA_018646195.1 Halobacteriovoraceae bacterium | reverse complement strand
CGCGTTCTAGAATTACTCTAAACACTATTTTAAGGAGTCCATTGTGAAGCGCCTGCTAATCGCTTTCTGCCTGATTATTTCGTTCCCGCTTCACGCCAGAAAGTTTACCAGGGTTTTAATTCCCGGCGCGACTTGTGGCGATGGCACTACTTATAGCGTGTTCGTCAATTCTACTGGAAAAGATGCCCGCAAACTTGCCGTTGAATTTATGGGTGGCGGTGTCTGTTGGGACAGCTCCTCTTGCTTTGGCCCGAACTTGCGAACTTGGATTCATCCTCTACCTAAATTGATTGGCCAGATGAATGTCATGGTAAGTGAGACAGAGAAAAAATCTCCCCTCCACAATCATATGGTGCTCTATTTCCCTTACTGTACAGGTGACGTATTTGCTGGCTCGCATACAATTAAATATGAGTGGGGTCCTAAGGTTCACCATACCGGCCATAGCAATATCGAAAAAAGTCTTGTCCACCTTCAAAACTCTGGTTATATCAATTTGGATTCAGTTCAGGACCTAGTTCTCTACGGATCAAGCGCTGGGGGAATCGCCTCGCTGCTCCACTCGGCCACTTTTGATAAGTACATATCGAGAAAAACAAAGAGAACCATTCTAGCGGACGCTCCTGGTCTGCATTTTGGAAAAACCTTTTGGAATAAGTTTACCCGTCAACAACTTAGAGACTTCAATACTGCCTTTTCAAAGGTTGGCCTAAATAGCGTGATGGATGACGGAATGGTGGCCAATCGAGCGCCTGATTTTTGCCGCGCCTTACGAAAGTGGGAAATTGGAATACTGCAAGGTTCTCAAGATCTCATAATGTCTAGCGTTTTTGGCAATATCACCCCCGAAGAACACCGACAGCTAGTCTATTCTGATAGTGGAATCTTTGAGTTAACAAAATCAATTAAAAATTGCTCCGCCTGGACGCCAGATACCTTGATGCACACCTTTCTTTTAACTACTTTTTCCGCCGCCATTCAAACTAGCGATGAAGTCTCTGCAAGAGAATTTGCTAGAAGAATTTACGAAAGAAGAAATGCTGGTAGAAGCTATCGTTAGAAGGGGGCCATTCGGGAGAGAATGTAGGCCCCCAATTTTAAAATAAGCTAATTAGAAACAGTGATGGTCTACATCGATTAGCTTGTCTTGAGATCTTTTAAAAGTTAATGCTGGGTAAGCTGAAAATTTAACATTTACAGTTTTTCTTTCATAAGTCTCACAAACTCTGTCGTTATCACGCCCACCGCCACTGCGACGAGTGTAAGTAGAAGTCGTCATGTCAACGTCAGCAGAATTTCCTTCTTCAGTACTAATCGCTTCAATAAAATCGACTACTACTGCATTACAATCTTTACGCATAGGAAGGTTTGCTTTTAGGTAACCCTTTCCTAGGCGTCCATGACTTTCTAGTCCTGCAACTTTAATCTTCATGTTCCCAAAAAGTGAACACTTTACTTGTTTGACATCAATGTCAGCTGCGAATGCTTGTGTGGTGAAGGCCAATACCAAGACGGCCATGAACTTTTTCATAGTTACTCCAATGTGTGTTAGGTGAATGTTCATTAGTGAACATCTAATTTATGAAGCACTAATTTAGGAACTACAAGGAAAGACAAGCTAAAGATGTTTTTTGTTCGTCCTACTCAATTTAATGACGAAAGGGGGCCACGAAACGGTCGAATTTTGATAGAAAAAAAAAGGTTTACAAGCAAACGGTGCCAAAAAGGAACCAGTTAGAAAGTAACGCCAACCGAAAGGTTGAGAGGTATCACTTGGATATGGTTTTTTAGCATTTGGAAATTAACAGAAACACCGGCATTGAGATTTTTGCCATGCCAACGGTAACCATACCCAAACTCTCCACCATATTCTGATTGGCCAGGTTTTATCTGAACATGATTATAAGTGATATTTCTTCGAGAGGAGCTGACCTTGCGACGAACCATAAAAGCACCGAAGGAGGCCACCCAAGAGCTCTTAAAACGGCTTTTACCATTTGAGGTATAGAAGTCTGCTGTAAGTGAAAAGCGATCGATTGAATTATTTATCTCGGTATCTTTCTCATAGGTTAAATTTGAAACTTTCTCAAAAGAGCCACCCAGCGTCATCTTTTCGCTAATCGCTACTTGGACTCCAGCTCCTAAAATTGACTGTGGAGAGAGGTGGTAGTTTAGGTTTACGTTATTCGCCTCTAAGGCCAGGCTAAAGAAGGTAATTGAAATAAATAGAAGCGTCTTTTTAATCATTTAGTTACCGATCTAGTGAAGTCTTTAAGTGAATTATTCCTTTCTTCATTCCAATCACAAAGGAAGGAAGTGCACCCGCAATATTCCTAATTCCTGGCAGTAAGTAACCCACTTTGAAATTAAATTTAATATCTTTAAAAAATGTCCTGGTCGCGACATGTACAAAAATTTTATCAAAACTCATTTTTAATGGTAGTGCCGGATAATCTTGATCATAAAAACTTGGGACCGCTTCGATAATTCCCTTGTGAATTTGACTTACACTTTCTTTAGGTAGGGGCCCAATCTTCCCCTTCGCTTGAATATACTTAATCATATCCTTCTTATCTTTTGCCTCGAAAATATCTTCAAATAATACCTCTGCGCCATCTTCAATTCGGACATAATAAATTTCTTTAAGAGAAGATTTCGGATCTTCCACTTTCTCATTAATTTCTATATTAATTCCATCTCGTAATTTAGAATAAAAACGTACAAAGAGCTTCCCGTTCTTTTTTCCAAACTTAAGTTTCTTGATTTGCTTTAAAATACCTACCGCTTCTGGAGAAACCGGAGTTTCCCTTAAGTTTGCAAAGGCCTTAACTAATGACATTAAGTCCTTTGAGACCAATTCGTATTCGCCAATTTCGGCCATGTAGCGAGCGATATAACCCGATAACATTAGGCTATCCCCAAGGGAATAATTATCAGACATTGCTTTGGTTAGATTAAAGACATTCTCGGCAATATCTCGAAGGCGATCGTCATCTAGACCTATATGTCCGAGAGCGAGAGATTCTTCAGCATCCTCCGAGTCTTTGGCGTTAGTTTGCGCTTTTTCAAAAACTTGGGGCCTTTCTTCAATTGAAGGGGCGACCCATTTCCCCACTCCCTTGAAGTCTGCCAGGAGTGGATTAATAGCTAATAGCGAAGCTAGAAATAAAAGTGCAATTTTATACTTCACGAATTCTCCGCTAATTATTTAGTAATTTCTTTTAACGATTGGTAAACTGAGTTAGAGTAGCGAGCATCGGGATAAACCACGTAATTCCAATCAGTCGGTCCCTTTTCTACAATCTTCTCATTATTTTCAGCAAAACCAAGTTCTCGATAATTTTCTAACAACTCTAAAACATAGCGTTGTTTAAGATCAATCGAGGCTTTTTCAAATTCTTTGACATAGGCCACTTCTGTATTAAGGCCGAATTTTTCAATTTTTGAGAGTAGCCTATCGAGTTGCATTGAAAGAACTGCCGCGCAAGAAGCGAAGTACATTAACTCAACACCAGTAGTCGTAATTCTCTTACTGCCTTTAGGCGCCATCACTAAACGAGCATCTGCTGGAAGTCCGGCATAAATGGCATCTAGTACTGAAGTATCAGTTCCGACATAGTCTGAAACATCTGCATACTCCGCCAAAGTCGCCTTTAGTCTATGCCTTAGAGACATCTTTATAAGATCACTATTATTTAAGGCCATAGCAAAAAGTTGCTGGGTACTTAAGAGCTTTTTAAGTTCACTCTTGCTATTTGCATTGAGGTAAGGCTTAAACAAGCTGCCTGCATCTCTCATGATTTTATAGAGTTCACCTTTATCCATCGCTCCCATATTGCCGGCAGTCATGAAATCAAAACTGATTACATCTTGAATTTTTTTAGAATACGGGTTCCGCTCTTTATTTATCAGGGTTCCTAGCTTCACTCCATTAAATACTTGGTTTGGCATTAAGCGAACAGCAAATGCCGCCCCCATAACATTAGGATTTAATTGAAGTAGTAGTTCTTCTTTATGTGTGAAAAGTTTCACAAATTGATTTATTTTAACTCCACCCATTTCTAGGCTTCCGTTTTTGTCTGGATCTTCTTCATTAATGTACTTCTGAGCAAACTTCATCAAGAAGACTTTTAACTTCTTAGACAATCCGGACTTCAGGTCAATATCACCTGCTACCATGTTTACAATTTTATCAAAAATTCCTGTGTCTCCTGTAATATTGACTCCAACTTTGGCAATATCCAGACTTATCAATTCTTTCCCCAAGAAAATCTCATTTGGAGCGTGCTTGATCCTATTTTTGTACTTCGCAAGTTCTTTAACACTGAGAAGTAGCTCTCCTTTTAATTGAACAGTTTGTTTTTTTACGTCGACTTTATACTTGCTACCAAACCAGCGAGCGGGATTTACTGCCCAACGGGTTTTTACAGTTTTAATAATTCTGGAAACATTCACTAACATTGAAAGCTTACCCTCTGAGACTGCATTTAGTTTTATAAAGTTAACTAACATGAACTCATTACTCTCATTCTTTCTAAGAGCTTTCTCAACTTCTTTATTCTGGGTAACATATGCGTCTTTAAAAATTTGGTTAATGAATTCTTCGAAGCTGGTTAAATTTAATTTTACTCTTAAGTCTAAGTCTGATTTTCGTTCTTCTTCTACATGAGTAAAGGTCTCAGAATTGATACGATCAGGTCTTTTCTTCAGCATGTCTAAGTAGGAAGTAGAACGTTTCTTATTTCCGACTGCTAATTCCAAAAAGGTATTGGCCAATGCTTTATCGTAAACAGGTTCTATATTCCAAATTTGGACATCATTCTTAGTCTCTAAAATCTTATCTGAGGCAATTCTTGGGTCTAATTTAACTTTAATCAACTGAGTTTCACGATCATAGGTAATTAGCTTCTTAAAAAATAGTTCCATTTTTCCTGCAACAAATTCTTTTCCTTCTAATAAGAAAGGATTACCTTCGATATCAATTTTGGCAATCCCGAGCATCGAATTAATAAAATTCGATTCATCTGTAACAAAAGATTGATAGCTTTTAATTTGACGGTGAATATTTTGAAAAACTCGAATATAAGCTGGTTCTGGTTCTTCTTCTGTTTCAACTTCTCCATCTTCAGTTAGGGCAAATGGCTGCTCTATTAAGGTCGTCGCTAATGTTTGAGTAATCGCCATTTTTGCGAACACTACCAAGGCCTCGGCATTTGGCGAGTTAGCGGCAATGTAAAAGCGCTGGCTGCCGCTTCCTATTGCCAGTGACTTAACATCAAGGCCAATAACAGAATCATCTAACATCTTTATTCGTAGTGGTAGTTCAAAAGGAATACCTGAACCATAAGTTCTCTGGTCGGCCCTTAGTGGAATATTACTAAAGTCAATTCCACTTCCTTCCATTCCAATTCTCATAAGCATATTGACGTCCATATTCATCATCCCGCGAAGAATAATTCCTGGAAGATGGGGCGCAAATACTGCCTTGATTTGAGTAAACATTTGTTCACCCTCAAACTCAAAATCTTTGAAAAAGCGAATGGCGTGGTCTACTGAATCCTGAGAGAGGCGTTTCTCTAGGAAAGGCATGCCTGTTCCCTTGTTCCCGCCGTTATTAACTTTCTGATCAATCATATGGCGGCGATTTAGGTCCGAAAGAAATGAAACCACATGCTCTTTTGCGTAGTCTCTAAAGAGAAAGTAAGTCTTCTCTGGGTCGGCCAAGAAGAGTACATCTTTTTTATTAAGTACAGCTCTCGCCTTAGATTCTAAAAGTGAAGAAAGACTTTTAAGTTCAAGCTCCTCTCTCTTATTTAATTTTTTAAATGCTAATGATTGATAAACTTCATCTTTATATGAGTTAATTTCGGCCATGAATTTTTTGAGATTGGAAAACTCACTATAATGCGCCTGATTGGCCTCTTCTAAGCTCAAAGCATCTGAGGTGTATCGCGCCTTATTGGCCTTGTACCAGTTTTTTGAAGGCTTCCCAATTCCGGCTTCAATTCTTAGGGCGTATTGGTCACTTGTTCCCTTTAAAAGTACCGGACGCACTTGCCAGAGACGCAGGTGCTCAAGTTCTGCGAAGGCCTTAAGCTGAGGAATTTTACTAGAATCTAATTTGAAGCTGATTGAATCGGTTCTAAAGAGGATTCCCTTTTGTTCAATCATTTGTTTAATCTGAGTCGAAAGTGCATCTTCGCTATTGATAGTTACTTCTGGTTTTTCGTCTAGCATATAACCCATAAAACTAGTGTTAACCATTAGCCCTGCCGCGATATTTCCGACAATATTAAAGGCCGGTAGCATATCTTGGTCATTCACTTTGAATTCAACAAAACGCATACGGAAAAATCTAGTTTTAGAGACTAATTCGGCTTTTGGAAGTTCAAAAGAAATCTTAAAGCTATAGGCCTGCTTGGGAATATCTTCTGCCCCTGCGATATCTTGCATATCGTGCACAATATCTGGTGGTAGAGTCATCTCTCCAGCGATATTGACTAGCCTACGGATAGGATTGAAATCCAAGCGATCCAGCCGAGTAATAGTTGTTCCTTCAGTCAGTAGGATTTTCCGTGCCTCTCTTTCAATTAGTGAGACAGGAATCTGGGCCCAGACGAGTGGTTCTTCACTGGTCGGTACGACTTGTTTTCTAGGGTTGGCCACCGCCGCATCCGAGTAGGATTTTGAAAAGGCCATCGGCCCCCAAAGTAGTGCAAAGGCGAGAACTATTACTGACCAGTTAAATTTCTTCATAAGGCAATTCCTCAAGCTGGGGACATTAAATACAGTGATTCATGCCTTTAGATACAAGACTGATGCCATTTACTGGCGCTTAAGCTATTAGAATGTTTAGATTTTTATTGGATTTTCGCTAGTGACTGGAACAGCTGTATATTTTCTTTACGGCCCTAGAAACTGAAAAGGGCCTAATTTCTTAGGCCCCGAACATTCCCCATTCATCATTGATCCACTCATTTACCCCCAAAGTGGACCAGCGATGCCTCTTGGGGTTTGACCCCCTCGAGTAAAACTACCTTACATTAGACTGGTGTCATTTTGAACCCACTTGGTAAAAAAGAAAGGTCTTATTGGCGTGAAATGTCAGATTTATAAATATGCACGGCGCTTTGCTTGCCAGAGGACTCTTTTTTAGGCCCCCTGACGCGGCTTTTTGGCCTCGATGGAGCGCTAGGAGTAGCTCCTGAGTAATAGGGCTCTTCCCAGCTAAAGCGACTGCTTAGAGCAACTTCCAATTGGTATTGATTTAAATACTTGGCGCGGTACATCTTTCCAAGAACACTTTTAACAATTCTAGTAGCAAAGGGAGTTAGCCTTTTTTTATTGTAAGAT